>JAEKFU010000411.1 GCA_016522385.1 Pseudomonadota bacterium | reverse complement strand
CCTATGGTCGGCGCGAGGTCTGGGAGGTGAAGCAGCGGCTGAAGGCGATTGGCACGCTGACGATTCCGCGCGAGTTCGTGTTCATGGACCGAGCGGCGATCGGGCTTGGCTCGGTTTTCCTGCACCTCAGGGCAGAGCTGAATTTCTACCGGTTGTTCAATGATGCACTTGACAAGCTGTCGCTCGACGGTGTTGAGGAACGCCAGGCTGCGGCACTGAAGAGGGCCGGCGTACAACCCGCCTTATGAGGCGAAGCGACGCGTTCGTGCACTGCAGCATTGACATGGCGGCACTGCATGGTTTCTTTGGTGCCGGCCTGTCTTGAGCGTTGCGATTTCGGCGTGCAGCGAACGAGATTATTGAGGGGATCACCATGAGCGAAACAGAACACACCAAGCACTTACCTGAGCACGAAGCCACCTATGCAAGCTTTATCAGGGGTTCGATCGCCCTATGTCTCTATTGTGCGTTCATTCTGGTGGCGCTCTGCGCCTTCGGATTCGGCGGATCGTTTTCGAACCTGTTGGGCTTCCTGACGCTTGTCGTCGGGCTGATAGCGGTGCTTATTGATCTTCGTTCAGGATCGAACTGGTACCTGTCAGGCGGCTTGTTGGTTGTTTTCGGTTTGCTGACCGGGATCAATGTGTCGTGAGCGCGTAAGGCTTATTCACCCATGAAAATTGCTGTCCCTGCCGAGAAAGCATCGGAAGAACCCCGTGTTGCCGTCACGCCGGACGCGGTCAAGGCCTATGTCAAAAAGGGCCTTGACGTGATCATCGAGTCCGGCGCCGGTACGGGGTCGTTCATGTCCGATGGCGCCTTCAAGGATGCCGGTGCAAAGATCACCAAAGGGGCTGCGGCGACGGTCAAAGACGCCGATGTGGTCCTGACCGTGCGGCGACCTTCGGACGCCGTCGTCAAGGGGCTAAAGAAGGGTGCGGTGGTGGCCGGTCAGCTTGATCCCTACGGTGATCGTAAGGAGCTCGACGCCTTGGCTAAGGCGGGCGCCAATGCATTTTCCATGGAACTGATGCCGCGCATCACCAGGGCCCAGTCGATGGATGTCCTGTCGTCTCAGGCCAACCTGGCGGGCTATAAGGCGGTGGTGGATGCTGCGGCCGAGTTTTCCCGGGCGTTTCCGATGATGATGACGGCTGCCGGCACGGTTTCGCCGGCCAAAGTGTTCGTCATGGGGGCCGGTGTGGCCGGTCTGCAGGCGATCGCGACGGCGCGGCGCCTCGGGGCAATCGTGTCAGCGACCGATGTGCGGGCCGCGGCGGGGGAACAGGTGCAAAGCCTCGGCGCCAAATTCGTGTTCGTAGAAGGCATGGCCGATGCAGCTACCGAAGGCGGTTATGCCAAGGAACTGTCTGATGAGGATAAGAAGAAACAGGCCGAGCTGGTCGCCGAGCATGTCAAGGGTCAGGATATCGTCATCACCACTGCCTTGATACCGGGTCGGCCGGCGCCGGTGCTGATCACCAAGCAAATGGTCGAGACGATGAAGCCGGGCTCAGTAATCGTCGATCTGGCGGTCGAGCGCGGTGGCAATTGTCCACTTTCCAAACCAGGCGAAACCGTCCTGCACAAGGGCGTGACGATCATGGGCAATCTCAATCTGGCCGGCAGGCTGGCCGGCAACGCCTCGGGGCTCTATGCCAAGAACCTGCAGAACTTTATCGAGCTGATGATTGCCGAAGATGGCTCTTTAAAGATTGACTGGGACGACGAGATCATGACGGGGTGCGGGCTGATCCGCGATGGCAAGCCGGTTCACCCCATTTTGGCGAAATAGGAAAGGGCGCGATCATGGCCGGGTTAACACCTGAAGAAGCTGCCGCGCAGGCCAAGGCTGCCGCTCAATCAGCGGCCGACGCGGCCGAGCAGGCACAGGCGATTGCCGACCAGATGGCCTTACTGGCCGAAGGCGGCGGTGCAGCGGCGGCGGCAACAGGCATCGATCCGTTCACGTTCCGGCTGGCGATCTTCGTCCTGGCGATCTTCGTCGGTTATTTCGTGGTTTGGAGCGTAACACCGGCGCTGCACACACCGCTGATGTCGGTGACCAACGCGATTTCCTCGGTGATCGTGGTTGGGGCGCTTCTCGCGATCGGCGCCGGGGCTGCCGCCTCGGCCAGTGGTATTGCCACAGGCCTTGGCTTCGTTGCCTTGATTCTGGCATCGGTCAATATCTTCGGTGGGTTCCTCGTTACCCAGCGCATGCTCTCCATGTACAAGAAAAAGCAGTAGGGACACGCTCTAACATGTCGGCGAATGACGTCATTGCGCTCTTATATCTCGTGTCCGGCGTCCTGTTCATCCTGGCGCTGAGGGGCCTATCGCATCCTGAAAGTTCGCGGCGGGGCAACCTGCTCGGCATGATCGGCATGGCAATTGCCATCGTTACGACCTTGTTTGCCGCACCACCTGTCGGCATCGGCACTTGGGTGATGATCCTCGCCGGGCTCAGCATAGGCGGTGGAGTTGGTGCAGTCATCGCCAGGCGCATAGCGATGACGGCCATGCCCCAGCTGGTCGCGGCGTTCCATTCGCTGGTTGGTCTGGCGGCGGTGCTGGTGGCGGCAGCGGCGCTTTATTCCCCGGACGCATTTGACATCGGATCGGTCGGCAACATCCATACGGTTTCGCTGGTCGAGATGTCGCTCGGCGTGGCGATCGGAGCGATTACCTTTACTGGATCGGTCGTCGCGTTCACAAAGCTGCAGGGTCTGGTGTCCGGCGCTCCCGTCGTGTTTTCGGGCCAACACCTGCTCAACCTAGCGCTTGGTATTGGCATGGTGATCCTGATCATTGTGTTTTCCACCACAGAAAGCCATACGCTGTTCTGGTTGTTGACGTTCCTGGCCTTTGCGATCGGTGTCTTGATCATCATTCCGATCGGTGGCGCCGACATGCCTGTCGTTGTGTCGATGCTCAATTCCTATTCCGGCTGGGCTGCGGCCGGTATCGGCTTCACGCTCGGCAACACGGCATTGATCATTACTGGCGCGCTCGTGGGCTCGTCCGGCGCGATCCTGTCCTACATCATGTGCAAGGGCATGAACCGGTCGTTCTTCAATGTGATCCTCGGCGGCTTTGGCGGCGAGGTGGCAGGACCTGCGGGCGGTGATGCCGAGCAGAAGCCGGTCAAGCAGGGTGCAGCAGAAGATGCCGCCTATATGATGCGAAATGCCGAGACCGTCATCATCGTGCCGGGTTACGGCATGGCGGTGGCGCAAGCCCAGCATGCGCTACGCGAAATGGCTGATCTGTTGAAAAATGAAGGTGTTGCGGTCAAATACGCCATCCACCCGGTGGCCGGCCGCATGCCGGGACATATGAACGTGCTATTGGCCGAGGCCAATGTGCCTTATGACGAAGTGTTCGAGCTTGAGGATATCAATTCCGAGTTTGCCAGGGCAGCCGTTGCCTTTGTGATCGGAGCCAACGACGTCACCAACCCAGCCGCCAAGGAAGACCCGCAATCACCGATCTACGGCATGCCGGTGCTGGAAGTGTGGAAGGCCGGCACGGTGATGTTCTCCAAACGGTCGCTGTCTTCAGGCTATGCCGGTATCGACAACACGCTGTTCTACCGGGACAACACCATGATGCTGTTC
>JAEKFU010000370.1 GCA_016522385.1 Pseudomonadota bacterium | reverse complement strand
CTGCACGGTTGTTCTTTCTGCCGCCAGTTTCTCGTTTTTGCGGTGTTATTCTAGAGCGTTTCTTTCTCATGTGGAACCATTTGAGAAAGAAACGCTCTAGGTCAGTGGATTTTATGGCTCGGTTGGTTTGTCAATTCTCACTGTGCTGAACAACGGTTTCGATCTCGTGATCCTTTTTGGGATGGATGAATTCGAGCCGAATTGGTCGGTGATCAGAACGCCCGCGTCGTAGAGTTCTGGACCTGATACAATCCAAATCGCGCACCATGCACCGATCCAAGCGAAACGGTACGATCTCTTGCGCGTGATGCGTTGAACCTCGTGGGCCAACATCGGAAAAACCACGTAAATTGGTTGGCCCCAACGAATTGTAGTCTCCGATGATCGCTGTCGGTCCCTCAGTGGAGCGGGCAATCAGGCGCAACTGTCGACGGTTGAGGATTTGCCCATGGGACAGATGAACATTAGCGATCGTGATATCGCTAATTCGCAGCAACTGCGCAAATCGAGTGGGCAGGCGGCCGGGCATTTTGGAAGCTGGAAGTTCAAGTGGGCCGAAGTTGGTCAATTCTGCGCGGCTCCAAGCAGCAAGCCCGTGCCTCCGTCCTGGCCAGGGTTGCTCGTAAAGCCATCCACCAACTAATCTTGGAATGTCCTCGACCACAGGAGTTGCTTCCTGCATAAGAAAAATGTCCGGTCGCTCAAGTTCGATCAGAGCAGTGATGTCGTTGACCAGTGCACCCGAGCGGTGAAGCAAGTTCCAGCTGATGACCGTCAAGCCGCGTTCCTTGCCGCTCACTCCCAAATAGGGACGGCGACGACGCTTGTTCATGAGTATCTCTAGCAACTTTTCCATCCATCAGCCCATTACAAGTATGGCAAGAATAGTCGTGCGCTGGCGTCTCGCATCTGTGTAATCACGGGGCGAGCAGACAGGCAGGCAGGTGTCAAAGGTTTGGCCTGTGAGATCTTTTCATCAATGAGCTCATCAATTGTCGCAACCGTACCCTTATCGTAACATTCAAGCAGAAACTCAAAGTTCAATCGCAAACTGCGAACATCCCAATTTGCGCTGCCAACTGCGCACCATTTCCCGTCGACTGTCAGCAATTTGGAATGATCGAAGGGTTTTGGTGTCGTAAAACATTTCATTCTTTCGACAGAGAAGAATGACAAGTGCGCCCGCATTGCCCAGTCCATGCCGACGTGGTCCGACCGTTCCGGGATCAGAAGCTCGATCCTTACTCCTCGAAGCCCAGCTAAGATGATGGCAGACTTCAGTCGTTCATCGGGAAGGAAATATGGCGTAACTATTCTAATACGATTCGTGGCCTGACCAAGCGCTGCGGCAAGGATTGTTTCTATGCTTCCAACATCTTCATCTGGCCCTGAGCTTATGCCCCGCGCAATGACGTTGCCGCTTGGCATGGCTATTGGCCACCAGGCTCTGTCGTCGAGCGTTTCTCCGGTAGAGAAATGCCAGTCTTCAGCAAAGCTGATCATCAATTGTCTAACAACGGGCCCGTCCACCCGAAAGTGAATGTCATCCACTTCCCGCTTGCGAGTTCCGGTCCACGTGTTTTCGCTTCCAAGATTCAATCCACCAGCGAAGCCGGTGGCTCCGTCGACAATGATGAGTTTCTTGTGATTTCTCAGATTGACAAATGACATGCGCCACGGTCGCCAATCATGCATGAACCGCGTCGTAGGTATTCCCGCACTCAGGAGTTGGCGGACAACTGGTGAAAAGAAATATCCGCTGCCAATCCCATCGACCAGAACTCGTACGTCTACGCCGCGCTGCCGCGCCGCGACCAAGGCAGCCACAAATTCTGAGCCAACTTGATCCATCCGAAATATGTAGGTTGCCAGAGCAATATTCTGACGTGCGTTGGCAATACAAGAGAGCATCTCCGGATAAGCTTGGACACCCCCTCGAAGCATCGTGACACTGTTTCCCTGTGTTAGAGGAAGTTCTGTTACCCGCGAGCCGACGTCAGCAATAGGGCGGATGTCGACGTCTAATTCCGTGGTGTCAAACGTGGACTGTTCTGGGAATTCGATACTTGGACCGGGATTTCGGTTGATACGCGAAGCGCGGCGCGCGACGCGATTTATTCCGAACGCTGAATAAATGGCAGCTCCGACGAATGGAGAAAGCCATATCAGGCCAATCCAACCGATCGCTGATCTGACATCACTTTTGTTGATGAGAATGTGGCCCGTAGCGATCGCTGCGACGATGATGTGCATGATTGCCAGTGCGCCAAAAATCATATTGCGTTGCCTTGTGTAAACAAAATAACCTGAATCTCAACGGACCCTGATCAACTCTAGACTCCGAGAACCACCATCAGTCGTTCTTCTTTATTCCAAGATAAAGAACATAAAGTGATCAACCCGCCGGAATTCAATGGCCAGATTGACTCGCGCCAAAGCCAGGCATGCGCCAATTTTGGAAATTGTCAGAGATTAGAGCGATACTCGCGTTGATTCCCCTCGCCTCCGAGAAGCGCTCGTTTGGCAGGTCTCCGTTTCTTCGGACAGCATTTTCTATTTACTGTTTCTACTGTGTACGCCGTATCTAGCCGACCCATCCGGCATAAGACATCAAATCGTTCCACATGAGAAAGAAACGCTCTAGCCTTCGCGAACGCCCTTATGGGTGCGCTCAATAGACTGCACCGTGCGGATGACTTCCTCATCCTCCAGCGGGGGACGACATCGCACCAGGTTCCAGGCGAGCATCAGTTCCATGATCACATCCGGGTCAACGCCATGCCAAAGCAGGTGTCCCGTAAAGGAGGCAATTGTCGTATTTCGTCGACCATCCTGAACGCCCTCGCGCGCAAGCTCACGCCAATAGACAAGCGGATGGCCCTGGGGACCATCATTGCCGAAACGCGGCTGCTCCAACCAAACAGGAAGCATCGCAAGGCCAATTTCTCCAGGAGCGTGTCCAGGCTTCCATTCGTATCGCTTGCCGGATGGGTGCACGGAGGGCGGCACAATGATGCAACCACCATCGCCCCGCAAATCAATCCCCGGAGCCAGCCCTGCACGATTACGTACCTCGCGACCCGGATGGGCAAAGTAGAGGTGCCTGCCACCGCCACCAGTAGTGGACTCAATCGTTTCGGGCAATGCGCCGTGCCGCGCCTCGAGCGCCATTAGCGACTCGGTACCTCCGTGTTCAGGGTCGATATCGACCACGATAATGCCAGAAATCTCGCCGGTCACGACCGCTAAGTTGGCTCTTGGCCAGCGTTTGTACCAGCGCTCAAGCTGCTCCATCGTTGGCAATTGGTGCTGAAACCGCTGCCAGCGGATGATCGGTCGTTTGGCCTGCTCGCCTGCTGGCACGACGGACCAGCCACGTCTGAGATACTCAATCGCTGCTTTAAAGTGAGTGCTATCAGACTTCGTCTTGTTTGCACGATTTCTTACCGGTCTCATGATGTGGCTCATTACAACAGACTAAGAGTCCCATGGACTTTTTTGCCCATAGCGCAGACCTATCTTGGCATCCCTATTGGTTGTTGCCCAATAAGAATGCTCGTGAATAGCACGAGCCCCTTTGACTTCTATCAATTGGTGTTGCGAGGGGTTTGGCGCTTGGCCACGAGAGGCCGGACAACATTGCCGAGGCTGAGACCCAGCACATGGTCGAGTGATCGACAATTGATCCGTCCAATCCCAAGGGCGCAGTCCAATGTCCCGCCCGGTCCTCCATGCACATTGACCGATGGATGCCCGACGTCCGAGCGCCGACATCCGCCCAGTAAGTATTTTCGTTTGTTTGGGGATGAACAACGATCCTGACAGGTGTCTGATTGGAAGGCTCGGTCCCGACTCGCAACAGAAACCAAGACGGACAGTGTATTTCGCTCGCGGATACCGCTGACACTTGTAGCTTAGCCCCGTAGACTTAGCGAATGCAGCCATTGACGATCCTCAAGGTTCTTGTTCTCCTGCTCTTGGCAAACGGAACGCCAGTGGTCGCCAAAAGAGCTTGCGGTGAACGCTTCTCATTTCCTATCGATGGTGGTGTCAGGTTCGTTGATGGACAGCGCCTTCTCGGCGCATCGAAAACAGTACGCGGGGTCCTGTCATCGATACTGGCAACTTCGGCAGGTGCGCCAATTGTTGGTTTGGATTGGAAGGTTGGCGCTGTGGTTGGAATTACTGCCATGGCGGGCGACCTCTTCTCCAGCTTTTTAAAGCGTCGCTTGCGTCTTGCGCCAAGCAGCAGGGCAACGGTTATCGATCAGGTGCCTGAGTCGCTGTTTCCGCTTCTCGTCTGCCAGTCGATGCTGTCACTGACTTTCACCGATATCGCTGCTGGCGTTGTGGTGTTCTTCATTGGTGAGATCATTCTCTCGCGTATGCTCTTTAAGCTCGGCATCCGCGGTCACCCCTACTGAAGCTCGCCACATGATCAGGCGCACTTCAGGTGATGCAGGATCATTTCCGGAAGACAATTGAGCCGCACCGGAACGATGATCGATCCGACGCCGACCGATGTGTAGCCAACCATGTCATGATGCTTCCACGCTCCCGAGCCCATGTGTCTCGGCAAAACAGAACTCAAAGTAATCGGGATCGAACCGGGTAAACAGATTTGGCCACCATGAGTATGGCCGCTCAGCAACAGATTGAAATCGGCATGGGCAGCCTGGCGATAGACCTCCGGTGTATGGGAAAGGAGAATCGAAAACTCGTCATGAGGAAACTGGGCTGCCGCCTTTTCGATGTTGTCGACTCGGTAGTAGTGAGCATCGTCAATTCCGGCCAAATGAATACGCTGATCACCATGGGTTATCGTTTCGGCTTCGTTGAGCAGCATTCGAATTCCGATTTCCTCCATGCCGGGCACCATGCAAACCGTATCGTGGTTGCCCAGGACACCATAGACCGGGCCTTTGAGGTGCGCGCGAACTTGCGCCAGCCCTTCAAGAGCAGCATCGAACGGCCCGAATGTGTTTCCTCGATAATCACCCGTAAGGACGCAGATGTCATAGCGTAGTTCGGGCAGGAGCTTGATCAAGCG
>JAEKFU010000354.1 GCA_016522385.1 Pseudomonadota bacterium | reverse complement strand
CTGCATCGGTGTCGAAACAGGCAAGCAAGGCTCTTCACATCGCCGGGCAAGGCGTTATAGGAGCGCCGCGCTGCTGGGGCGTGGCCAAGTGGTAAGGCAGCGGCTTTTGGTGCCGCCATTCGCAGGTTCGAATCCTGCCGCCCCAGCCAACTCTGAAACGGCTATTCTAACATCGTAAAGTCAATAGATTGGTGCGCGTCATTTCTAGTGCGGTACACCAATCGGTACACCAATGCGGCTCGCTGGGAAACTGACTATGACCAGGCCGGAACACCCCCAAAACACCTAGGCAACTTCGATCCGTAGACCTCTAGTGGAACGCCTGGTGCACGTTGGGTGGGACATCGGGTGTAGAGCGAATGTGTTGCCTGATGACTAGGGTCATCTTTATATGGGAAAGCGCTCTAACAAGCATTGTTCTGCACCATGCGCGCGTTAGAGGCTTTCAGCATGAACGCCACAGACGGCTACGACGGGTACTTCGCGCAGACAGTGTTAGTCCGCTTGGAGTGGGACTATGGGCGGCTTGAGCTAGAGGGGCTCTGACGCCTGGTGTTCTCGCCATCTTTATTGGGCTGTAGCTACGGGGACCGGCTCTGTGTTCCTCTGAGGTCTCGGACTAACGGCAGCTCTTGAACAGCGTCAGCGACCTGATCTGCTCAGGGGACAGCTCTTTGTGTCTCGCCTCAAGAGCATCTAAGGCTTGATCTAGGGTATCGGCCATTCCGCGGTTGTTTGGCCCGACCCATCGTCCAGCCCAGGACCACTTACCTTGCCGCAGCCCATGCTCGATCAGCATGATGCGACCGACCAGCATCCCTTCATGGTAAACGCTGCGGTTGGTCTTGGGGTTGCACCCTGGGAGGTCTGTAGGTTCGAGCGTGTAGGTCACTTGTGGTGGCACTTTGACATTAGGCGCAAGTTAATGAACCGTTAAGACATGTCCCAAGACGTTGCACAATGGTAACAAGTTATTAACGATCAATGGGGACATTGCTCCGGGCGCGAGCGATACAAAAGCCGTCGCCAAGTCCAATTCTCTGGCAGGAGCAAACTTAGATGTCCTATGACCCTGATCCTTTCCATTACGAAGGCGCGAAACTCTCAGTCGAACTGGCCGGCAAGGTCGCATTCTTGTTTTCCGTAGCTGTTGTGTTGGCATACGCAGCATTTCGGGTACTCGGTTGATATGGCAAAAATTCTGAGCGGGTGTCGATAGGTTCGTAGATGCGAAAGTCCCCCGTGGGGGTATCGCTTACGACCTGTCGATGCCAGCTTGCCGCACCTTCTGCCACACGTCGCAGGTAACTCTTCGAATTTACTGGTACCACATCTGATTATGATACCCCTGACATCCCCATCGGGTGGAATTGCAGTGGTCTTATGAGAATATTTTTCTGTGTTTGTTTTACGGGGTATCGGGGTTCATTTGTGAATTGACATTATCGGCCCTGAGAGACCGTCACCTAGGGTCATCTCACGAGAACTCTAGCGCAGCCAAGCGCCGCTGGGCACACCTCACGACCACCGCTGGCGTGACAGGACGACGCTGTGCCGCCCAAGGCTCCAGGCCGAGACCAGAGATGTGACGCACACGATGGCCATGCAACATCCCTCATCCCACACAGCTTCGATACGGTATTAAACGGCAGCCAAGTGACCAAACCCATCATCAATCCGCTTGTTCGCCTGCTTGAACTGCTCAGAGTGCCCCTCATGGGCCAGCATCACGTGGCTCGCAAGGCGCTTGTTGGGTTTGATGGTCCAGTCCGCCAGACGCCGCGCCACGCGCCCCGTGGTGTGTCGAGTTGATATCCGTTCCTCGGGCCTGGCGCCCTTAAAATCCAATGTCGGGTGTTCTTGAAATTTTCGTTCGTATTCCTTGATCCATCGGTCAGAAATGAAGAGCCAAAAGCATACCGCCAACACCAACGCCGACAGCACGAGGGCAATCGGGTACACCAATTCACCCATGTTCGTTGCTGGGTCTTTGGAAAACCCCAAGAACCAAACCCACCCTATTGTCATCGGGATCAATATTATCGCAATGTCTGACCCGGAGCTGCCGCCACCCCAATCTCCATTGGTTGCGAACCTGCATTGGAGATAATTTATATGACCTGATCGGCCACTGAGACCATGTGCGAAAATATGCCGGTGAGCGCTACATGTATGGGCAACTATTTGAAAGGCACACTCAAAGCTCCATCCTGGGCCACGGCGGATGATCCGACAGATTGATCCACCCCGGCCACCGCCCAACGACCAACCCAATGATGCACATGATGAACGTGCCCCACCAGTTTTTTAGGAGGGCTCACCGGCTAAGCCCGGGCGTTGCTATGCGGTCTTGCCGCGCCCTCGCCCGATAACACCTCAAGTTGTCCTGTCGTCTGGTCTAGGCGGATGGCGGGACTGACCACCGCTCTTGTTACCCTTGCCCTTACTATCTCGTCTTGTACTTGCCGCTCTTTGTGCCGCTCACGCATCCATGCAAGAAGTTTCCAAACGATTGTGCCTAGCGCCAGAACAATGCAAACAATGGCGCCGAGCGTCAGCAGTCCAATCACACGTTCGATGCTTCCGTCCATGACGCCTCCTCGTACTCACTTGTTGGCCACAGATAACCCAAGGTCAACACCCAAGACTATCACGGTGTACAACCTGTGGCAACCTGTCGCAGTCATGGTTTGGTTGGTCCTGACACTAGATAATTGAAATAGTTGTTCCGAGTAGAGAGAAGAAGGTCTCAAGCAAGACGGGATATGCACCCCTGACTAAGTCGCCAAATGAAAAACTTTAGCATTAGGGGACCTAAGGTGAACAAGCTTTGTCCCTGTCCCAATAGCCTTGAGAACCCATTATCAATAGGGCTGCTCACCTCCTGGAACCGCTCAGAGTACTGCCTACGGAAAAGCGTTGCGTAGCTTGCAAGACGGTTGTGTGGGTTCATAATTCACCCAGCTAAACGCCGCAGCACGCGGATGGTGGGGTGACTGTATCACCCGGTCGCCTTGCCGTTCTTGCATGCCTATCCCTGGGCACATGGGCAGAGTTTCAGCACGGCATGGACGACTTGACACAAGAACGCCTCGTCTGACGTGAACCTGCGCGGGCAGAACTCCCTGAGGACGTAGAAAGAACTGATAATTGCAGCGATGTCGACAGCGTCATTTTGTCTAAGCACTTTAGGCAGGCGCTCGTTGGCGATGCGCTGATGCCTGATACGGGCACCAACTTGATCGTCTCCGCACCAGCCAAGTTCCGGATGATTGATCGATGTGCTCGTGACGGCGCGGCGCGACCAGCGTTGACTGGCTTTTGATCGAATACGTCAAATTTCCGTCAGAATGAAACGGCTACGATGTAATCAAATGGCCAGATCTCTGGCGTCACATGCGTTCGGGATGGCAGCACAGATGATACCTTCCAATGCAACGAAAGGCATAAAATGACCATACGAAACAAAACAGCAATCCTGTTGGCGCTGGCTCTTACTACAACAAGCAGTGTCGCATTCGCCGATTCAGACAACGCGCCCAATCCTGTCACCGGTACCGCAGAGGGTACCGCCGAAGTCGGCACCGGCGTCGTTGAAGGCACCAAGGAAGTGGGCGGCGGCATTGCCAAGGGCGGCAAGGCGGTTGCCGATGACACAAAGAAACATGGTGCCGCCGGCGTTGTCACCGGTACGGCAAAGGGCACCGTCGAAGTCGGCAAGGGCGCGGTCAAGGGGGCCGGCAAGATCGGCAAGGGTGCCGTCAAGGGCGCCGGGTGCATCATCACCCTCGGGACGAGCTGTTAGTATACGACAGCGCCGTGTGACAATCGTCGACGGCAAGATTCGCTTTGGTCGATCCGGGTTGGCCATTACAATGGCCCTGTAAGCAACGACGCTTATTTGGGTTGTAATGACCGATATCGAATATTTCTACGCTGCGCATTCGGCCTTCGCCTATCTCGGGTCTGCCCGCGTGATAGCCATTGCGGAAACTGCCGGATGCCGGATCATACACAAGCCCATCGATCTCGGGTGCGTCATGACGGCGGCGGGCAGTATCCCTTTCTCCAAGCGCAGTAATGCCCACAAGAGCTATTTCTTCCGGCGAGAGATCGAGCGCTGGTCTTTAGATCGCGGCGCCCCGGTGATGAACGGTCGGCCGACCTATCACGACAATGACATCACCTTGGCCAACAAGATGCTGATTGCCGGCATCGTCCAGGGCCATAATGTCGACCAGCTCAGCCGTGCGATGCTCCAGGCCCACTGGCGTGATGATGCCGACCTGGCCGACAGGAACACCCTTGCCAAGATCGGTGGCACCGTCGGCCTCGATCCCAGCCCACTGCTTGATGCCGCCTTGTCGGTTGAGATTCAGGTCATCTATGACGCCAACACTTCGCAGGCAATCGAACGCTCGGTTTTTGGCTCTCCAACCTACTTCGTTGACGGTGACATGTTCTATGGACAAGACCGGCTAGAACAGGTCGAACGAGCACTCAAGCAGCCGTATGCCGGCACATGGCCAAAACATGACCGACACACCGGAACATCCCCGGGAGAACGCTATGCCGGCAAATGACGTGGCGGATTCCCGCAGGATCGAGCCGGACACCTGGTTCGAAACACCGATCTGGCGGCGCCAGGTCGCCGACCATAGGCGCATCAACGCGGAAATTCTCAACAGCCTCGCAGCCATCGAGCGCGACAGCGAGCCGGTGACACGGTCCAACATCGGCGGCTGGCACAGCCACGATCAGCTTCACCGGCTCAAAGTCATGGCCGAGATCCGCCGCGCCATCGCCACGGCCTGTGTCGGCTGCGCTGCCGCGATGGAATTCGACTTTGACAGATTCGATCTCGTCATTATGGAAATGTGGCTCAACAAGAACCGACCGGGTGACTTCAACAAGGCGCATGTCCACCCCAATGCGATGCTGTCCGGGGCCTATTATGTC
>JAEKFU010000336.1 GCA_016522385.1 Pseudomonadota bacterium | reverse complement strand
CATTGAGGTCATGCGGGAACTTGCCGATCGATTGACCCACACAACTGCAGAATTGTCCGAAGCCCGAAATGCACTCAGGAAGCAGGCGTGAAGGGACAATGTGCATCATTGATGTAGCGGCTCCTATCAAACACATTTCCGGCGGCAATGTGCCAGCTCGCTTGGAAAATCGCTTAGCCAAACACGAATACCGACCGGCATGCTGAAGATTGTGGGTCCGTGGGCTAAGCTACTGCTGAACCGCTATTGGCTAATTTCACGACCAATGACACTAGGTGTGCGGTGCGCGGCATTCACGCATGATGACCAGATCTGTCTCGTAAGACATACCTATGTCGAAGGCTGGTTCCTGCCGGGCGGTGGCGTCGATCCCGGTGAGACAATTTACCAGGCTGCAGAACGTGAACTGCGTGAAGAAACCGGAATTGTTTTGCAAGGGACGCCGGAGTTGAGGGGCTTTTATGCTAATCCCAAGGTTAGCCGTCGCGACCATGTTGCCTTGCTGGTTTGTCATGACTGGCGTCAGGGGCCCTATCCGAAACCAAATCTTGAAATTGCCGAGGTCAGCTTTTTCCCGACCAATCAGCTGCCTGACGCGACCACCGACAGCACGCGCAGGCGGATAGCTGAATTGCGGGGACACTGCAAGGCCGCGCATCAATGGTGAACTGACAGTATACATGTCAGTGCAGAGTATTCAAAAAAATAGATATGAATATTGAGTGTTGGATAAATTTATTAACAGATCGTAATCGATATATCTTGAGTTTTAAGATTTTATTAATTTAAATATTATTGTTTTCGAGCGCTTCCGTGTAATTTGGTGTATAGTCAAGATCGTCAGCCATTGTGGCTTGCCGATTGAGTGTTCCAGGGGATAACCCAAGAAAAAGGGAATTACCAAGCATTTTCAATGACCTAGGGAGTTGAGGGTCGAGTTTGCTTGATTGATTGGGACGGGAACTTGGCTGGATTGTTGCAATCCTGCCACAGCTTGGGAAAAGTAAAGGGCACCGCAACCGATTCAATCCCTAGATATTTGACGCTTGGTCGGGTGGCAACTAGGTTTGCGGATAATAAACGAGTCCATTGAGGGGACAGTAATGAATGAGTGGGTGCGAAGGTCGCTGTTGGGGGCCGCTTCCGCCTTTGCATTAACACTGGCGACTGGAACCAGTGCTTGGGCATTGTCGATGCTCGACGCGGTGCGTGTTGCAGTTGAAAGTAATCCGGAAATAGGTGAGGCGATTGCCAATCGCGAGGCGATTGAGTTCGAACTGCGGCAGGGACGGGGCTTGTATCTGCCACGAATTGACCTGGATGGTAGCTTGGGCGCGGAAGTGCGCGACAGCGCAACCACCCGTGCCAACGGCGATGATGACCACGCGTTCTTTAGAAAGGAAGGCAGCGTGACTGTCAGGCAGCTGTTGTTTGACGGTTTCGGCACTCAGGCCGAGATTGAGCGCCAGGCTTCGCGGGTCGATGGTGCTTCGCATCGTGTTTACGAACGATCAGAATTTATCGCGCTAGCAGTGATCAGGGAATATCTTGACATTGTAAGGCTGCGCCGTGTCGTCAGGATTTCAGTCGATAATGTCGCGTACCACCGTCAGCTACTTAGCCGGATTGGTCAAGGGGCAGACGAAGGATCACTCAGCGTGGCAGATCGTCAACAGGCTCAGGAGCGTTTGTTTGCTGCCAAAGCCCGTGTGGCCGAGGCACGCGAAGAACTAAAAGCCGCCGATGCCCGGTTTATTCGACTGGTCGGCCGTACGCCTGGCAAGGTTTCTGCACCCAAGCGAGTGACGAAAGCTCTTCCAGCGACGTATTCCCATGCCGTTGGGGTGGCGCGCTCCAGCCACCCGTCGGTGAATTTGGCGAGAGCTGATGTAGATGCTTCGACGGCTTTGGTGAAAGCAGCCGATTCGCGTTTCTATCCGACATTTACATTGGAAGGCCGCGGTCGCCTGGGCGATGACCTTGACGGAATCCGGGGCCGTGACAACGATGTCCAAGGCAATGTTGTCATGTCGTGGAATATCTATAATGGCGGCATCGATGTTGCCAACCGGCAAGAACAGATACGCCGCGTTGATGAGCAACGCATGCGCCTGCATCGTATCACGCGGGAAGTCGAAGAGGCCGTAAAGCTCTCCTGGGACCGCCGCGATGAACAAAGGCGGCGTCTTGTCGAGTTGCGTCGCCAACATGCCGAGATTTTGAAGTTGATCGCTTCATACACTGAACAGTTCAAGATCGGTCAGCGTTCGCTGCTTGACTTGCTTGACACCCAGAATACGCGTGTTGCCTCACAGATTGCGGTGGAGACCGCAGCCGCAGCAGTGCAGTTCGCGGAGTTCAGAATTCTTGCTTCGACAGGCACCTTACTGAGTACATTGGGCGTGAAGAAACCGACTGCATCAACAGCTTATGCACGTGAGCAGCACAATGTCCCGTCGACACCACCAGCTGAATCGCAGCGTCGGCATTCACCCGCAAGAGATGGTTCGCTCGGGCCGATTTACTGAAGGGCCGCAGCCAAGTTATTTGCAGCGACAGCGCCAATGTGGACGTGCGTCACGACGGTGAGGCACATTCGCGTTTAGGGCTGGCAGGCGCCTGAGCCGTCCAATTGCCTGTGCAGTTGTAAACCGCTAGTTTTGATTCGCCAGTTCGTTCAACTTATCGATGCGGAGACACGTGTGAACAGGCCGCTTTTGGATACGGCCACCGCAGAGCCCGATCCGCTTTTGAATTGTCTCATCGCGGTGGCGACATTTCATGATCGAGTGGTCTCGGCCGACGCGCTGACCGCCGGTCTGCCCTTGACGGAGGGCCGCCTTACCCCCGTGCTGTTCGAACGTGCAGCGCAGCGGGCAGGCTATGCGGCGCGTCTTGTTAGCCGGCCATTGCGCCGTCTCAATCCGATTGTACTGCCCGCAATCCTTTTGCTGGAAGACAATGATGCCTGTGTCTTGATGCGCAAACTGTCCAAGCGGACATTCGAGATCTACGATCCGCTAACCGACACGCGGGCGACAACGACACTGCAAGAGCTTGAGGACGCCTATACCGGCACAGCCATCCTCATCAAGCCTGAATTGCAACTCGGCGCTCGCGGACCCGAAACGTCTGCACATGTATCTGGCCACTGGTTCTGGGGGGTTGTCAGACGATTGTGGCCGTCCTATTTGCAAGTGGTTGTCGCCGCCACGTTCATCAATATCCTTGCGCTGGCATCGCCTCTTTTCATCATGAACGTTTACGATCGCGTTTTGCCCAACAAGGCGTTGGCGACGCTGTGGGTGCTTGCCGTTGGCATGGGTCTGGCCATCCTGTTTGATCTGATATTGCGGTCGCTGCGCGGATGGTTGATCGATGCTGCCGGGCGGCGCGCCGATGTTCTATTAGCCGGGCGCATCTTCGAACACGTTATGGGTATCAAGCTCAGTCAGCGGCCCAATACCACGGGCA
>JAEKFU010000227.1 GCA_016522385.1 Pseudomonadota bacterium | reverse complement strand
TTTATCGCACAGCCTTCCTCAGGCTCGTCCTACATAATCCTTGTCGAACGCGGAAAAGTTGATCATACTTTCGTGATGGACGTTCGGCTTGAATGCTCAAAAAATCAGTAGTTAACTGATGATCGGTGTTAGTGAGTACGGGAGGTAGTATAGTGCTGAGGTATAAACTGAGCAAAACTTGTGTCAGAGTTTTTGGCGCAGCAGTAATGGCAGTGATTCTGGTTTTGCCGCTTGGTTCGGCTGCCAATGCCAAAGTGGTCGCGCGCATTGATATTTCTTCGCAACGCATGAAGGTCACGGTCAACGGCCGGCACTACGCGTCGTGGAAGGTCTCCACGGCGCGGCGCGGCTATCGGACACCGATTGGCAGCTGGCGACCGAAATGGCTGGCGCGAATGCACTACTCACGCAAATATGATATGTCACCGATGCCGTATTCGGTGTTTTTCCTCGGCGGTTATGCCATCCACGGAACCGATCAGATTAGGCGCCTGGGCCGTCCGGCCTCGCACGGCTGTATCCGGTTGCATCCGCGCAACGCGCGCAGGCTGTTCTCGCTGATCAAACGTTACGGGATGCGCAATACGCGAATCAGGATCAGATACTGAAGGACGGTGAACTTCAGAAGCGTATCGCGGATGCCCGGACTGGTTCCGGGCATTTCGCGTATGTGACCAGTGTCAAGACCGGCGGCGGGTTGGGTAGAGGGCCAACGCGATCAGCATCCAGCCGAGAAGTGCCTTGGAGTGTTCTGAAAGAGTGCGTGGTCCGGTGAGGGTCAGGATTTCGGCAAGCCGTGCCGGGCCGGGTGGCGATTGAATGACTATTTGAACCGGAAGGCGAGGTATGACGGCCTGGTAGTATGTGTAGTAGAGCTGCGGCGTCAGCCAGACGAACGACCACAATAGCGCCAGCGCTGCTGCAAGACGGGCGATAAGTCGGAGGCGCTTGGGAAGCCGCATCAGCCGACGATAGGCCAGCGAGCCCAGGCTCACAGTCAGCAAGGCCAGGACCGCTGACAAGATCGTCAACCCAGTGCGGGCCGGTATCGACAGCTGGAAAAACGTATCTTCAGCATACATGGTGTGGCAGGAGTGGGTTCTAACCGAAGACCCGCTCAAAGATCGTATCGACATGCCTGGTATGATAGGCAACGTCGAACAAGGCCTCCAGTTCTGCGACCGGCACAGCGGCCGTAACGTCCGTGTCGGCTTTCAATAGCTCCAGGAAGTTGCCCTCGCCACGCCAAACCGGCATGGCGTTACGTTGGACCAGCGAATAGGCGTCTTCGCGGCTGACGCCTGCCTGGGTCAGGGCGAGCAATACCCGTTGGGAGTGAACCAGGCCGCCGAGCCGGTCGAGATTCTTTTGCATGTTCTCAGGATAGACGACGAGATTTGTGATGACGCCGGTCAGGCGCCTTAATGCGAAGTCGAGATGCACTGTAGCATCCGGCCCGATGCCGCGCTCAACGGATGAATGTGAGATATCGCGCTCATGCCAAAGGGCAACATTTTCCAGGGCCGGGGTAACCGTCGAGCGCACGAGGCGGGCAAGCCCGGTGAGGTTTTCCGTGAGCACAGGGTTGCGCTTGTGGGGCATGGCCGAGGAGCCTTTCTGGCCGGACGAAAAGTATTCCTCGGCTTCAAGCACCTCGGTGCGCTGCAGGTGGCGAATTTCGGTGGCAAGACGTTCTACCGAAGAGGCGATAACGCCAAGTACTGAAAAATACATGGCATGACGATCGCGCGGGATGACCTGGGTCGAAACCGGTTCGGCGGTCAAACCCATCGCTGACGCGACATGGGCTTCAACGCTTGGGTCGATATTGGCAAAGGTGCCGACAGCGCCGGAAATGGCGCAGGTGGCAACTTCGCTCCGGGCAAACATCATGCGCTGGCGGCACCGGCCGAATTCAGCGTAGGCTTGAGCGAGTTTCACACCGAAAGTCGTCGGCTCGGCGTGGATGCCGTGGCTACGGCCGATGGTGAGCGTGTGCTTGTGTTCGATGGCGCGCTCTTTCAGCGCAGCAAGAAGCGCATCGAGATCGGTGATCAGAAGATCGGCAGCGCGCACTAACTGCACATTGAAGCATGTGTCGAGGACGTCAGAGGAAGTCATTCCCTGGTGGACGAACCGCGCTTGCGAGCCAACGATCTCTGCCAGATGGGTGAGGAAGGCTATTACATCGTGCTTCGTCTCGCGCTCAATTTCATCGATGCGATCCACGTTGAATTCGGCTTCACCGGCTTTTTCCCAAACAGTGGCTGCGGCCTCTGCGGGGATGACGCCCAGTTTGGCTTGTGCATCGGCGGCATGGGCCTCGATCTCAAACCAGATACGGAATTTGGTCTCAGGCGACCAAATGGCAGCCATTTCCTTGGCCGTATATCGCGGGATCATGCGGAAACCTCGATCAGGCTGGGACGGAGTGTGATTTGCAACCGTTTAGCAGAGGCGGCGTTCAGGCTCAACGCGTTAAGGTGCCTTCACCGGGATGGCGATGAAGCGACTGTCCGGGCCCTCAAATCCGAATGCAAACTTTTGCACCAGGACGACAAACTGTTTCGGGCGTCCTTGGGTGTTGGCAACAACGATATCCGACAGTGTGTAGCTGATCGGACAGCCGCGCGATTGCGGGACGCTGTTCTTGTCACGATATACTTCGCTTGCCGGCTCGTCGGCATTGGATAGCGACAGCGCAAATCCCTTGCTTTGTGCGCCTACACCTTTGCATAGTTTTGTAGTTTCAACATCGAACTCGTCCAGCCTGAGCCTGTATTGATGCTCCAGGCCGCTCAGGTTCATGTGAATCTGAAACCCCATCTCGCGTGGATCTCGTGTTGCTTCGGTCACAGGGTTGCTGGCCAGGATCCGCCCTCGATCGATGATTTTCAGTTTGGCCAATGTCGGGGCGATTATTGCGCGGGCCCGGTTGCGAACCTGGTGC
>JAEKFU010000200.1 GCA_016522385.1 Pseudomonadota bacterium | reverse complement strand
CCTGTGTATCGAACTTTTCGTTTGGTCATGCATGACCAGAAAAAATTCAATTCTTCTGTTCTCTGCCACGCGTTTTCAACCTTGAGAGCTAGCCAAAGGGGTCAACGCAATGGCGCTGCAATGGTTCCAACCAGGTCCTTTTTGAAGTGCGTCGGTTCGTCGACAGGCGAACCCACATCTCGCCAGACCCGCTTGGAGCCGGATGCGACTGCCTGCCTTTTGAAGGTTGTTTTTGATCACGCTTTGGCTGACGATGGAACGGCAGTCGCCCGCCCCCGGGGATCTTACTCAGCACAAATGCGTGTTGACGTAACGTACACCTCTGGTAGCCCATTTGCAAGATCGTTGGTCGAGGTCGCGTGTTCGAGACAATCTACTATGTCCTTCCGACCCGAAGCGGATCTCTTGCGTTTTTGGCAGATTGCGGACAATCTTGTGGTACGTTCCGAATGTCGCTCATTGCCGTCAAAGCGGAAATTGCCAGACATCCTTTGCGTTCCTGATCACACTCTTTGCATGCGCCTTTGTGGCGGATGACCGAGGTGTTCTATCGTCAGTCCGAGCTGACGGGTTAGACCTGGAGGAGGGCGCATGAGTGCGCGCAACACTGCGCATGCTGGTCTGAACGGTACCGGAAAACGCTAATTCGGCGTGTTCCTAGCTGGCCCATTTAGTTATGTGCTCAACGCCCAATTGTGTCTGTGTGCGCCAAACAACTCGGCATTCCAGAATGACGTTCAACGCCGCAACAAAAACCTTAAAGGCTGCTGGTACTGGATCTGTTGACACAAATTCGAGCCGGGCGCCCGAACCCGACATATCGACAATGGTGCAAGGAAGTCGCTGCGGCGGGTTATTGCATACGCACAAACCTGGAAAACTGCTCGGCCGCCTGTTTTCGGCCCTTGGATCTGCGAGACACGGCACGTCGGATTGCACGGGATCATGCCGCACGCCGGAAGCAGATGAATCGCCAGATTTCGCCATCTCGACACTCTACATTTCTGCTCAATCAACTGCTGTAAGTATCACAACTATGACAACAATTGCTAAACACCGGCCGCCGATTTCGCCGTAAGGCGCTGTGCCCGCCCGCTCCCGACTAGCCCACTGCCAGAGGGGTGCCGAATGGGGTAGCATGTCAAACAGTTCGTCCTGTTCAATCAGCATCGATGGCGAAGTCGAATTCTTCGCACTTTGACAGAGCCCGGAAACTCATCATTCAGGTGATGCGCGGTTCAATGAGCGACTGATCCCGACACTCCACAATCGTCCGGCAACCTTTTGGTTCAACACCGATAGCGCTTGCATGTTTCGCCTCCGATGAGCCCTCTTGCTCTATTCAGGGGTGCGGCAGGGGCCTCCTTTTCGCCGTTAGAAAACCGCCACAACTTATCTTTCATTGGCCCTTATCCTGACGCCATTTCCTGATTGCATTAGTCGTTGTCAGCGTTATGCGTTGGCGAAGATCGAGGCCAAGGCCCCGCGCGGCGGACCCAATACGGGTGGGGCCTTAGTCTTCTTTCAGACCGTAACATCATGGCAATTTGCGGGATTAGCGTTGCTCACCCTCAGCACCTGACGCTAACCATCCGCTTGTGAATGAGGCCCTGCCCAACAACCCTCGAAGCAGGGCCTCGTTTGCTGTAAAGACGTTGAATTCCGGCCAGTACAGCACTGATACCTTTGCATCGCGCTCTGCCCATATCCGTGTCTTTGTTGTCGAGGCCTTTGCGCTACATTGGTTCACTTTAGCCCGTGTGACTGATCCGGAGAAAGGAACAGTTCAGGCGGACCAATTGTATCAGCCGCCAGGTGCGGGCAGCCATGTACAGGGCTGTTCTCATAATGCGCTTCGACATGCACTCGGTTGCAGCAGACAGAAGCAAAGATTGAGATCATAGACACAGGCAAGCGTGAGGCAGCAGCACCTTTCACCGAGTGAGCCGCAGGCCCACAACGCTATTTTGGATTGTCGCCACTGCATCCTGAAATTCGTCAGCGTCCTCGACCTCGTAAAAATGGTCAGGCGATGAAGCGCAATCCTCGAAGAACGGCTTAGCGTTCGAATTGCCATTGACTTTGACCATGTGGATTTCCACCCCGGCCTCTTTCATCTGCTCGCAAACACCGACTAGATGCTCAAATCCCCATTTGCTTCCCTGGTTCCAGCCATAAATGGTGTTCGGCGGTGACACCCCATCACCGTCTCCGCCAACTTCATGGCGATAGGCTTCGGTCAGTCCGTCTGAAATAAAAACGACAATCTTGCGGCGTTGGTTGTAGGGTCTGGGATAGTTGATCTCGTCCCACTGGCCGACCCAGTTCGGCGACACCAACCTCCAAGCCCAGGCCATCGCCTCATCGAACCTGCCAGTGCCCTGTGGCGTTAGTGCGTCAAGAGCAGTCTGGATTTCCAACGGGTCATTCGTTGGCCCGGTGATACCCATCGGACAGATGGGAAGGTTGTCATCGTGCGGATTGCCGTTGCTTCCATGGTCCACCCAACTTGCGTTGGCGTTGTCATAGACATCATCATAGCCGATGGCCGAAGGTGAAAACCCTAGCTGAGATGGCGATTTGTCGGTCAATCCATATGGGAATTCAGCGGACGGTTCTTCACGAGGAGCCATACAGCCATTCCAAGACGCAGGTGCCGCCACCGACAGCCATGACGACTTGTCAGTACCGACATTGACGCGATCGGAAATGGGCAACAGCGTGACCAGGAACTCATCATTCGTGGACTGAAGGTTGCTCAGAGTTTGAACCGTTTCGTTGATCACGTCCTTGGCATCACTCCACGACGATCCGAAACTCATTGAACCAGTCGTATCCATGACAATGACCAGCTCTGAAGCGTTCAGTCTGGGCATGGCTTCAGAAGACGCACTAATGGCGACATTATTCATGCCAATGAGACTGAGTAGGGACAAGTTGACATTGGCGTCTGCGCTGTAAGTGAGTGTTTCGCCTGTCATTTGAAGCTGGGTGTTGGTGACCTGAAACTGAGCTGAAGTGCTGATGTCAGACGCAAAGAACGAGTCGGCAATCACCTGAAGTTCGCTCAAACTCTTGTCGGGCTGGGCGCCGGCTGCCAACACGGCAGCATCAGTCGCCCGTTGAAGCTCCGTCCGGTGGTCCGAAGCTTGTTTAAACTCAACGGCACCACCAACAGCAATTGTTATTGGTATTGCGGTTAGTGCGAAAATGATTGCGGTGTTTCCGCGAACGTCACTGATGAATTTCTTGATTTCTGTTCGATTGGGGTATGAATTGACCATCTGCCTCTTCCTGGTAACCAGCTAGGATTTGAACGGCAGCCTAATCGAAGGAAAAGAAAGTTCGATTAAAAGGTGTACCAAATACTCAGGTAAGAATTTACGGATCGTTAGCCAAACTGGCGGCTTGCAGATCTCTTGTTGATCACGTCGCGAGCATGGGGTTAACCGGCAAACAGGTGTTCGTTTAGGCATTCATCTCGCAGTAGGCAATTGAACGACGCAACGAAGCCTGTCACTTAGTCAATCGGGCCATTCTGCGTTGTGAGGAACCGCAACCTGTTTGGCTGTAAGGCGAAGTCGACAACTGTTTGGAAGCCATGAAGGAGTATATGGTTTGACACCCGCCATTTCCGTCAGTCTCGCTAAGACCATCATGGGCACTCCCCGATCAGCCAGCAACCGTGCTGCTTCCAGCAGTCAAGTGTCATTGCTGTTTCAGCCAAAATGCTGCCACAACAAATCTTACCCCGACCCTTGTCCTGCCGCCATTATCTGTTTGGATTGTTGACAGTCAGCGTAGTCCTCTGCGCTGGCCTCGGGGTGGGTCGAAGTCCTCGCTTGATCTCAAAACAGGCGGGGCCTTCGCCTAATAACACCTCGTGAATTTGTCCCAATGGCGTCAGTTCTCCCGAACTATTGCGCCAGCCGTCGTTCGCGACCGAGGCCTTGCCTATAGTCCCCGGGCAAGGCCTCCTTGCGCTCAAGCTGCGGCTACCGACGATGAGAATGCGGCTAGCGGTTCGGGGGCTCGATAGGAAGACGCACGACGCCATGCCGTAGACTGACGTGCGACGCTTCGCCCTAACACCGAGAATTGGCAAGACTAAGCTAGCTAGAAGTGATCCAGCGCACCTCGTCACGCGTTCATCTCTCGAATGGAGGATTGGATGAACGTACATGCGATCCCGAAAACTATTGACACTGCACAAGAACATTCCGAACGTCCGACGCGCGAAGAGGTTGAGGCCGCTTATCGCGCAATCCTACGCTATGCAGGAGGTGATCCGAACCGTGACGGCCTGCTTCAGACGCCGGCCCGCGCTGTGAGAGCGCATGAAGAACATTTCACAGAATATGGACTAGATCCCAGCGAAATCCTCGACAAGCCCTTCACGGAAATTGACGGATATGATGAACTTGTGGTTTTACCCGCCATTCCGTTCGAAAGTCACTGCGAGCATCATCTTGCTCCGATTATCGGCAAGGCATGGGTAGCTTACTTGCCGGATAAGCGGGTTGTTGGCATTTCCAAACTGGCGCGCACTGTTGATGCCTTTGCCAAGCGCCTGCAAATGCAGGAACGCATGACTTCGCAAATAGCCAATGTCATTGACAAGGTGTTGAGACCGCAGGGCGTCGGCGTTGTGATTAAGGCAATGCATCATTGCATGTCGGCAAGGGGCGTGTACAAGCACGGCACCGACATGGTCACTAGCCGCATGCTGGGTTTGCTCAAGTCGGACCGTGGCCTGCGGCAGGAGTTTCTTTCACTGGTGGATTAAAATTGCTCGCAGCGAAGAACGTCTATCTCAAGACGGTTTGGGAATTTGCAGGCCCTGGTGCTGAGAAGGACGTATGCCGCACGTCGACAGTGATCCGGCTTGAAATTGCCCCAATGCCGAAGACTTGTCGATTGAGTTCGGCAACAAATAACACTATGCCAACACCGGGGTTCTCCATACCACCAGTGAGGTCTTAGAAATTTGACCAAAAGGTCGACTGAAGCCATTCGAACGCGGTCGTGCAGAATTCCCGTGCACCCAAGCTCGTGCATGTCGGTGCCAGCGAAGAAATCGCCGTTCATGCCGCACTACCCAGCCCCCGGGTGACACAAATGTGACTCTCTTCAAGGTTGCCAAACTTGAAGGAGGCCGGATGAATTCACGTATGCATTCGACTTGACGGCTTTACCAACTCAGAGGCATGGACATGGCCATTGGAGATATCATCGAAGTCAACGACAAGATGCAATCTGGCTATTGCTACGAGTTGGTCGCACCTGTCGGCGACGAGTTTGCAAAAGACTTTCTGCCGTTTTATTCACCTCGCCAAATGCTCGAAATGGGAGTATTTGAAGGCAAATACTGCAACGATTGTACCATTGAGTTTCCGCAAGTCTGGTTTCCAAATGCCAAGGTAAGTGTAGCGCCTGACCCAGCGCTAAATTTCTTCGGTATCAAGAGCCGCCAACCACTAAGTGTGTGGCGTCAGAAAGGGTGGATTTATGGACCCGACCCGAGGGGATGGTTCCAATGGTATTGCCGATACTATCTCGGCAGACGTTTACCTGAAGTCGATCAGATCCAAATCAAGCGCTGGAGGGCGTTTGCGCGACACGCCGGACAAATTCGCGCCAACTGCGATCCTGGTGACGTTTTTTGCCGCCGCCGCCAAAGGCAGGCACTTCTCCAATGGTCATATTATCCGCTGATCTGAATCCGAACGACTGGCCGCGTTGCACTCATTTCAAGCTCCGGGACTGGGTCGGCCTCTGAAAAGTAGTCTGCAACCGTAACGACCCAAAACAGGCAAGAAATTCTGTTCTTGAAAACCTCAGTTCACATTCTCAATGCCATCCAGAAGAAAAGCGGACAGCTGGCAAACATCAAAGCAGAAACGACAGAGATACCAGTGGGAACTGCATTGCCAGCAATCAACAAGGGTGGGATAAACAGAGGGAGCCAAGAGCCCTTGCAAATCACCTGTATGATGATAACAGGTGGGAAAACGACGGCCGGAACAAACCCACAATCGAAGTAACCAAAATGGCAAGCCAAAGGCTGCCAATCAATAAACGCAGTCCCTCGGAGCCGGTGACTCTGCCATTGAAAACTGAACCCACCCCATTGCCGATCAACATGCTGCAACAAACCGGAACCAGGATGAATATGTTCACGACATAGGGAACAAGAAGCCACTCTGGCGAAGCGAACATGGCCATCTTCCATCTGAGTTGATTGGAATGGTAGTGGGGCTATCGACTCAAGCATACGGCTAATTGGGGTAGGTAGATTACCAACCAACTATGCAACTGGCTCCCCTAATGGTCGCCGGTCTGAGAGATCCCGTTTCCACGAGCGGTCGACTTTTGCTCTCTTCCGCTCTTTCCCCGATTACAGGCTTTGTTGCTTATGGCATTGTTTCTTGGTTCTTGGTTGCTTCTCGATTTTGACCATCGTGAGTGCCGTAGATTAGAACGAGTGCAATACCAAATGATCCTTTAATTGGTATTGCACGTAACAATGAGCTATTAGCTCTCTAGATTCTTGGAACAGGGAAACGCCTTGAGGAAATTTCTGTCTTTCATCACCCTAGGATCTGCGGTGTTGCTCGCCTCATCTGGAGTGGTGATGGCCGAAGATCAGCAAGGGAATGCTTTCGAGTTCAGTTTCGAATCGATCGATGGAACCGAGACGATTAAACTTGAAAGCTATCGGGGGAAGGTCGTTGTGTTGGTGAACACGGCCTCATTCTGCGGTTTCACACCGCAATACAAGGGACTTGAAAACCTCTGGCAGAGTTACCGAGAACGGGGCGTCATGGTGTTGGGCATTCCTTCAAACGACTTCGGTGGCCAGGAGCCAAAATCCGAACAGGAAATCAAGAACTTTTGCGAGGGTGCTTTCAACATAAGCTTTCCATTGACCAAGAAGTACCGTGTCAGAGGACCGAATGCGCATGAGTTTTACAAATGGGTAGACGCTATAACGCAGGGCAAGGGCTCACCGCGCTGGAATTTCCATAAGATTCTGTTGAGCGCAGACGGCAAGCTATCCGAATGGTTCGCATCATCAGTGCGACCAAGTTCGTCCAAGCTCAAGAATGCCATCGACCGGGAATTGCGGCGGTTAGACGAATTGGATCGGGAACCAGCCTAAATTGAGCAGTGGCAGAGCATAGCGCCACCTACACAGTCGAAAATTTCCACGTGCAAGAAATCGATCAAGCAAGACCTCGACTGCGCAAGGAGGTCTCGAGCCTCTTTGTGCCGTACGTAATTTGGGTCACATTTGCGGCCGCGCTCAACGCATCAATCTGACTATTGAATTAGCCTCAGCGATAAAACGCAACTTCGCAAATCGAAAGGTCGGCGTGGAACGCGCGGCCAATCGCGACGAGCCCAATGCGCCTCAGTTGTGTAACGTCCAGAGGCACATCGATCCGATAAGGTGTGAAATCTGAAAAGGGAATGTAAAAAGTTTCCCAATTCGACCGGGCTATGAACGTGGCTCGGTAGGATTGCCACGGGCGGGTATTTTCGTTTGTCCTAAGGTGAACGGAATATCCCTCACCGTTGCCGCGCACAACTAGCCGAATGCCAATGTAATCTGATGCATCTAAGCTGCCGCGCGCCGCGGTGAGATCAAGAGCTGCCTGGATGAAGCCACCATCATTCTCCAGCCGAACATTACCGCTCAAGCGCAAGCAGGTGTTACCGCTGCTTACTTGATGCGAGATGCTTGCTTTGGAAACTCCGCCCATGACTTCGTCACTCACACCACGCCATTGGGTACCAAGCTTGGAGATCAAACCGGGATCGGAGAAGTCATCAATCAGCATCTCTGTATTTTGATCCCTTGCAAACCCATCTGACAAGGCGGCCAGACTCGGCATGACATAACAAACAATTGTAAGCGTGATGAATTTTCCGATGGTGCTGAGTGACATGTTAAGTCTCGCAAACAGTCGGGTTTTAGGGCACGACATCAGCTCGGCGCACTTGGTACGCGCAAAATGCGGCGTACGCCAAACTCTCTTCACGGCACTACCAGGACTAACCGTCATTGCTCGCGAGTAGTCCATATGACCCATGGTAGCCGACATTCAAGTTGGAATCTGCAATTTCAGTTCAATCTCGACTGGCGTGTCCGAGCATGACGCAAACACACTCAACGGCCATTTGCCCTTCAAAATATCGGCGAGGTTTGCTGCCAAAATTCCATCCAGCTCGTCGATGATCTGCCGCTTGCCTATGTGGTGCACCGCTTGCGCCACGGCAGGTGCGGCTTCGGGAACACAAGAACATTTCTGTACGATTACGCGAGAGTGACTACGAGATTCTGTTCACTGATCAGACGGCTTCGCAAAGTGGGGCGGTTGCCTTCACATCGAAATGCGAAAGACAGTGCAGAAGCATAGTGATCCATGAACGGACATAGCTCGTAGTTACCCCATGAAAAATTTGGCTCGAACTAGCGGCTGACAGGCGGCTACAACGGCGGGTCTCTTATCCGTGCAAAATCAGGCGTCCCGGCCGGCGGTCAAAACTAGATAGCCAACCAGAACCCATCAACATGAACCATTTTGATGCAACACAGTCGGTTTGGAAGGGTGCGATCGTGGATCAGTCGTGGGTGACAACGGTGCCGGTATTGGACCAGTTTTCCGAGGTTGCTGATCCGCTGCGATACTGTCCACTGCCGGATGACTGGCTTATTGGTGTGTCCGATGTGGTGAATTCCACGGCAGCGATAGAGGCCGGGCGCTACAAGGCTGTGAACCTGGCTGGCGCGGCAACGATCAGCGCAATCTCAAATGCCCTTCCCGACGATCCAACATTATTCGCGTTTGGCGGTGACGGTGCTCATTTTGCTCTTTCGCCGCTTCAGGCTCCGTTGGCCGCTAAGGCGCTTTCGTCCGTTGCTGCGTGGGCCAAACGCGAGCTCGGTCTCCGACTGCGCGTTGGCATCACGAGCGTAGCGGAGGTTCGCGCCGTTGGCTTGGACGTCTGCGTGGCCTTCTGGCAGGCTTCTGATCATATCCGCTATGCGATGTTCGCCGGAGGGGGGCTGGAATGGAGTGAAGCACAACTAAAGAAAGGCGCAATAGGCCTGCCAGAAGCGGACGAGAGCAGCGAACCGGATCTGACCGGCCTGTCATGCCAATGGGCCCCAATTCAAGCCAAGCAAGGCGTAATCCTATCGTTGATTGTCAAACGAGGGCCCAATACACTGCAGTCATCATTCAGCGAGACGGCATCCAGAGTGATTGAGATCCTTGAGAGCGGGGCATCGTTGAACCCGGTGCCGCCGGATGGGCCAGAGGTGCGCTGGCCGTCCCATGCGATCGCTCTGCAAAGCCGAGTCGCCAACGCCAAACGTCCAAATTGGTGGCGACGCATTAGAGTGCTGGTCACATCGACCTTGTATTGGGCCGTGTTCAAGCTCGGTAGTCGCGTTGGCCGCTTCGACCCGACGCAGTATCGGCGCGAAATTGCAACAAACACCGATTTCCGGAAATTTGACGATGGTTTGATGATGACGGTTGATTGTTCGAGTGACACGGCGGCCCAGCTATGCGAAGTACTGGACGAGGCGACCGAAAAGGGCGTCATTCAATACGGCTTGCACATGCAGGACGAGGCATTGATGACATGTGTTGTGCCCTCAGCTCTAACTTCCAATCATATGCACTTTGTTGACGGCTCTGGGGGCGGTTACACATCTGCAGCCCGAAATCTACGCGGATAACTGATGTGACCGACAATGTGCACGTCGCCAAACACTCAGACAGAAGAGCCCCGCCGTTGACGGCGGAGCAATCAACAACCGAGGCTGCACAATTACCAACTTGTCACTGACGCGTTTCGCTACTTGCAAAAACGACTGAACTCGCGTCTTTACCCGTACTCAAACGTCTTCGCCAACGCTGAGCGGAATTCCGCATTGTGCGGTCATATTCTTCTGGCCTTCGCGCCTGATCGTTGTCAAAGATAGTGCTTCAATCATCTTACGCACCCGACGCCGATGAAATCCGATCTTCTCATCCCGTTCTCCATTGGGCATTGCGCAAACGATCTGGTGCCGATCGCGATGTACATTCTTATCCCGGCTTTCGGGGTCGGCATGGGGCTGTCGCCCTCCGAGATCGGCTTGTTGTTTATGATTCACAATCTCGGCGGCGCCACTACGTATCTGCCTGCGGGTATGCTGGCCGATCACGTGGCCAACCGCGGCGTATTGCTAGCTGCAACATTCTTTTGGGTCGGCTTCGGTTATTTGGCCGCATCTTTCGCCGACAGCTTCTGGGGCTTTGCATTGCTAATCGCGATTGCCGGCATGGGCGACGCGGCCTGGCATCCAATTGCCACTGGCGTGCTGGCGCGGATGCACAGCACAAAGCGCGCCTATGCGTTGGGCATGCACGCAATCGGCGGACATATTTCAGAAGTCATCGCGCTACCTGCCGCTGGCTTACTTCTCACCATTTGGGACTGGCGCACCGCCATACAGGTTTTGGTCATCCCAACATTCCTTATAGGGGTGTTATTCCTCTTCATTGCGCCAAGAGTACCGCGTCACGTCACCACCCGGCCGACGCGCGCCGACTTTGCCGATATCTGGCACATTTGGACCACACGAGCTGGGCTGCGGGTAATCGCGCTCTTCACCACGTACAATATGGGCCTATTCGCGATCATCACAATGACCCCGCTATATCTCAGGACGCATCACAGCTTTGGCTGGCAGGATACGGCCGTCGCCATGGCAGTAATGATGCTATTGGGCGCGTTGGCTCAGCCCTGGACGGGTAAGCTGTCCGACAGCATCGGCCGGCGGCCGCTCGTCATCTTCGGTAATGCCGTGGCAGCAGCAGCGGCATTCGTCGCATGGCTGTCATCCAGCTTCGTACTGACCCTTATTGCGCTAGGAGTTGCGCTGACGATGCTTGTGGCCATCCGGGCGGTGCTCCAAGCCACCGCCGTGGACCATGCCGGTGGACGCGAAGGTACAAGCCTAGGGTTGACCTTTGCCTTTATGGACGGATTTGCAGCCTCCGCTGCAGTACTTGCTGGATTGGCGGGAGAAAGCGATCTTGCTAACGCATTCCTGCTGGCAAGTGGTTTTTCTTTGGTGGCTGTAATCCTCGCCGTTGCCACACCGAAAGGCACTCGTGTGACGGTAGGCACGGCGATTGCGAGATGAATCTAGATTTCAGCAAACGCTCTAAGCGCACGACCCCTTATCAGACACCGACACTCGGGCTTTCTTTGCACCTAACGATCCGTCCTGAAATCGCTTATACCACCGCGTGGCTCTCCCGTGTGACAACGCGGCGCGCAGAAGGACGGTTTCCTGAAAAGTATTGGCATAGTGTCGCAACCCGACCGGCATACGGCCGCTGGTGCAACCGCAGGGTAGTGTGGAGAAAGGCAGCACAGTCCTCGCATCCAGCGACTGCATGTCAAGTTCTTGCGTGGCTGGACGGCCGATCCACGCGTTGCTTCAAGTCGGATCGCGGCGAACCGCAGTTGCTGAGATCTCGACTTTCATTTCAGGAAGTATCAAACCGGTTTGAACACCCGCGTTGACCGGATGCACGCCTTCCAGCTGCTCCTTCAACACGCTTCCAATGGCGTGCCAATCATCCTTGTCTGCAAAATACGTGACGATTTGAACCACGTCCGAGAAACTTGAGCCAACTTCTCTTAGGGCGGTTTCAATGTTGCGAATTGTTTGGCGAGTTTGCTCGGCGGGATCATCGGAAATCGTACCGGTCTCATAGTCATAACCTGTCGTCCCGGCTACAAAAATGAGATTTCCTACCGCAACGGCGCGGCTGTGCCCATACAGCTCCTCGAATTTTGAACCCGAGAAGTATCTTCTTACCTCACCCGTCATCAAACTCTCCTTTGCTCACTCGGTTGTACATTGCCGTCATTCAGCAATATGCGAACAGCGGTTCGATTTCCGCAGATCGCATTCCAGCGGTGTTGCAGCTCCGCGGCTGAAGTCACAATGTGATGAACTGAAACCGCTACTTTTGTCCCTTCCAACTGTCGACGAAATCTTGATTTTCGGCAATCCACTTGGCTGCGGCCGCCTCGATCGACATACCTTCAACATCAACCAATAGGGAGGCGGATGCGATTTGCTGATTGTTGAAGTTGACGTTTTGCAACACCTTCCATGCTTCAGGCCATTTCTTTGCCAGACCCTTCCATGCTGCCTTTTTCAGCCAGCCAGAACGCGGCGCGCCGCAATCACCGGTAGCATCGGGATTTGGCCCCCAAGATGCATCGGTCATGCAAGCATCGCCTTCGGGTTCGGGGAATTCGATGAACAAACCATCGTATTTGGCCTCGATGTAGTTTGGCGTCCAATTGAATAGAACGATCGGTTCTTTGTTTGCAGCGGCCGCATCAAGCTCTGCCCATAGGGCTTCGGCAGTGTCGACGTTGATGGCAACGAAGTTCATCTTGAGGGCATTCACACGTTCCGTATAGTGCTTGCCCCAGTCAGCGGGCGGGCCGACGAACCTACCCTTTGGTGCCGTCTTTTTGGTTGCAAACATGGTTGCGCACTTGTCGAGAGCCTTCCAGTCCGGAAGTTCGGGACACTTGTCTAAGACGTAGAGAGGTACCCACCACTCTTCCCGTGTCACAGCATTGTGGGTGCCGGCATCGATCATACCGTGTTCATCTCTGGCTTTCTCGAAAGCTTGTTTCATCGAACCTTCCCAGGCCTCGACTTGAAAGTGCGCCTTTCCCTCAGCGATTGCCTTGAATTGCAATTGCGAGTCATGCGTTGCGTATTCAACCTTGTAACCCATGCTCTGCAGCACATTTCCAACCACCGTCGAAAGCACCAGCTGGCTGGTCCAGTTGTTTTGCACGATGATAATTGGGCCGTCAGGTTCAGGCGCAGCAGCAATCGATACTGTTGGTGAGAGTACGATTGCGAAAGCGGCCGCGGCAGCCAACAGTCTCACTTTCATGTTCTGGTCCTCCCCATGTAGCTGATTTGCCCTGATGCTACCAATATCAACTGCGGGCGCCAATTCGAACTTTGAAGCATAACCTATCGCGGGTGCATGGGGCAGGGCAGGCAAACCAGTCCGATTAGCAAGCCACGCGACTAGCGGCTGAAATTGACCCACCTTCCTCCGCCGGGCATGATATTAGAATGATAGCTGGTATGCTGCTTGATCTGTCCGGCGTTATCTATGTCGGCAATGAACCTTTGCCTGGGGCGCTTGAGGCTATTAGCCGTCTGCGCAGCATGGCCTTACCTATCCGCTTTCTCACCAACACGACACGAACGCCAAAGCGACGCATTCTGCAAAAGCTCCGGGACATGGGGTTGTCATGCGACGATGAAGAACTGTTCACCCCGGCGAGCGCAGCGCGCGACTGGTTGACGTTGCACGACCTATCTCCTCATCTGCTGATTCATCCCGACCTTACCGAAGATTTCGAAGATCTGCCGCGTCACGAAAGAACAGCCATCGTGATCGGTGACGCTGGTGAGGAGTTTACATATCAGACGCTGAATGCAGCCTTTAGGCAACTGACCAGCGGCGCCGAGTTTCTCGCGCTTGCGGGAAATCGGACGTTTATGGACAAGGACGGTAAGCTGAGCCTTGATGCAGGCGCGTTCGTTGCAGCGCTGGAATACGGTACGCAAAGAACGGCCAAGGTGCTTGGAAAGCCATCACCCGATTTCTTCAAGGCGGCCTTGTCCAGCATGGGATGTTCTGCAAAAAATGCGGTAATGATCGGCGACGATGCTGAAGCCGACGTATCAGGCGCAATTGCGGCTGGGATCGGCGTCGGTCTGCTTGTAAAGACTGGCAAGTATACGGAGGGTGCGGAAAGCAATGTCGATCCGCCTCCGTCTGCAACAGTTGATGACCTCAAAGCAGCCGTCGATTGGATATTTGAAAATCAGTCGGTGGCCGGAGTTTCAACCTAGCTCTGTACTAACTGTGCGACCGCTAGAGGCAAGTTTAACGGGATTGAGCTGGGTCTGGAATGTCCCAAACTGGCATTTGGCGAACGCCGCCATAAAAGGGGCGAGTCCGCCAAAAAGCAATGTCCCAGCTGCGCTTGATGCTGTCGAGTAAGTTTGTCAGGTTCTCTTCGAACCCGAGCGCGAACATGATGAGAAGAATACCGATTTCAGCCAGACCGCAGATTAATTCGCTACTGGTCTCGGGGACAATGCCAACATTGACCGGAATGGCGCCGATGGCGAGTTAACACAGTACAAGCGTTATGCGGGTATTCGATTGACAAGTCGATCGTCAACTTGACGAGGCGAGCGGCATGTGACGATCAAGCAATTCAAGTCGTTCCTCGAGAAGCTGATTGAGTTCTGCACGCGCGCTTCGCCGCAACAGGTTGAGGGCTCGCACACCACAAAGTTTCTGCACCAAATCGACGGCTGACTCTGTATTTGCCGCCGGGCCGCAAACCAGGTCCGGCTCGCGGCCAAAGGCGTGCTGGACGCCCATGACCGCGTAAGGATCGGACGCACAAAGCACGAGCATCTCAATGTTGTTCTTGAGCATCTCCATGGCAACGGAACCGTTGTAAGGTTCGAGTGGCGAAGCACCTGCCTCGGCGACAAGAATGTCTGCTCCGGTATCAGCAATGCGCGCCAAAAGTTGATTTAGCGCAACTCGGAACTCGTCGGGTTCACATACGGTAGACGGCAGCCCGACATCGATGAAATCGAAGATGTGATCAGCCCCGGCATCACCCAGACTCAAGACGTCGCGGTAACGCGCAGCACCCGTCAGCTTAGCCGCCGTAACCTTAAGCCCGCGTTGCTTGAGTTCATGCACGATAACGCGCCCTGACGTCGTCTTGCCTGAAGACATGGACGTGCCAATCAACAACACCACCGGAAGATCGAACTGTGTCGTTTCTTTGGTAGAGCAGAATTGGCTCATAGTCACTTTATCCTGCCTGACCGCATGGCCCAGATATTTCAATTTCATGAGCGGTGGCAGAAGTGGCGATACGGAGGTTGCCTTGCCGAACAGCCCGGCCGAAGTGAGCGCATGCAGTGACCCATCTCTGCCGATCCTCTCCCAATCGCCAGCCCCTTCAAGCGTTGCGGCACGCTTTCCAAACGCACCGATAATCTGGTCGCCGTCAAAAACCTGACACATGCGTCCTGCGGGAAGTTCGACCAGATAAAGCGGACCGGGTTTGCCAACCACTTCACACTGTACGTAGTCACCTGTCGCCCAGTCATTGTGCGGCAGTTTCCGGCATTCGAATGGTCGGCTCTCAAGATCGGAAATGCGGGTAACGGAGCTGAAGAATGGGTGCGTCATGACAGGGCCTCCTTGACCTGTTCCGAAGCAGGGTGCTCCAGCGGTGGTTCCAGCATCAGCAGAGCGAGCAGTGCCGTACGTTCAAGGGTCTCTTCCACATAGATAAGTTCGTGTGGTGCATGGGCACCAGCGCCAACAGGTCCCAGACCGTCCAAAGTGGCCGTGTACAGGCTTGTCGTGTTGCCGTCCGAGCCGCCACCGGCAAGGCCTTCTTGGAGATCCAATCCGATTTCGTTGGAAAGTTGTTCTGCAACGTGCCAGAGCTGACGATTGCGCGGTGTCGGCTCGAGTGCTGGCCGACCAATGCGGCCGTCGATTTCAAGTTCGGTGCCTGGCACGGATGGCTCCAGGCCGTGGATTTCCCTTTCGACGCGATCGGCGTCGCTTTGGGTCTGCACGCGAACGTCGACAACGGCAGTGCTCTCAGGCGCAATGACATTCGGGCGCAGTCCACCTTCGATGGTGCCGACATTGACGGTGATACCGGCATCATGATCGTTTAAGGCAAACAAAGCCTGGACCACATGCGACAGCTCCAGGATGGCGCTTACACCGCTTTGCGGATCCAGGCCGGCATGGGCTGCCTTGCCTTTGATCTTGACGGTGAACCGGCCCACCCCCTTTCGCGTTGTCTTGAGACGACCATCGGGACCGAGAGAAGGTTCGAGGACGAAAACGCGGTTCATCATTCGGGCGAGACGGCTGATATGCCGAGTCGATTCCCGGCTGCCGATTTCTTCGTCGGAATTGGCGAACACGACGGGCACCACGCTCGGCATCACGTCGAAATGCGACATCGCCTCGATGGCAAAGATGATCTGAGTAATACCACCTTTCATGTCGTACACGCCGGGGCCGCGCACAACATTGCCCCGTGCACTAAACGGCATCGTGTCGAGGGTTCCAAGCGGCCATACCGTATCGTAGTGACCGAGCAACATCTGCGCAGGACACTGTTGCACACGATCGCACGGGCGCGCATAGAGGTTCCCGCCGTTGTTCTGTCCGGATAATTTGAGTGTATGGAACCCCAAAGCTTCCAGACGGTCAGCGATTATTGCGCGCACTTTGTCTTGAGAAGTTGGCACAACCGAGGGCGATTCTGCCAGCGTGAGTTGCTCAAGGAAATCAATGAATGCATTCTTGCGACCAGCAAGGTAATCGAGCATCTGCCCACCTGACGGGCGCTTCAACGGTCTGTCCTTTCATCGATAACTGTCATTTTTTCATGCCAGCTGGAAACGGAAACGAACGCGTTTCTTCAATCACGGTAAAGCGACCAGGGCTGACATAGCTCAACAGCGGTCCTTCAAAGATCACGTCCTGATCATCACGTTCCATGGCGCGCAGATAGTCCCGGTCAACCCGCGCCGCGACGACGGTGCCAACAATCAGGCTATTCGGGCCGAATCCGTCAACCATGCGTTCCAACTCGCATTCGAGATACAGGTATCCGTCATTCACCACTGGGCAGTCGACTTTTGGCGATCTGGCAATGTCGACCAGATTCAGGCTTGGCTTGTCGCCGTCATCGCAACGTGGAGATGCCGTTAAACTGGTTTGAAGCCACTGTGATGGTTTGGGGTAAGTGATCGCGAAGACACCGTCGCGAGTGATGTTCTGATAGGTGGAGTGACGCGGCGTGCACACAAAGCCGAAGAAGTTTTGCCAACCCATCGGGGACGCCATGTGCTTGGGGGCCACATCGTTGCTTCCGTCAGCCTCTCTGGTGCCAACCAGAACCAATGGCGCGATTGTGAAGAACCGGTCCCATATGGGAGCCTTTACACTGAGTTCCACAAGCTCGCCGCTTCTCGGAGGATGGGTGTTGCTGTCTGTTGATTGGCTCATGATTGCGTGAACCACAGTTATTGACGGGTTTTGCAAGCCGACTTCACCATCAGCGTAGTAATGACAGCCGACTGTCTGGTCAACTTGCCGCGAAACGACCGGTCAAGCTTTGACATAGCGCAAAGAACAAAGCCCAAGCGGCAATTAACATCGACAGACGACCACCGCCGAGGCGTAGTGAATCGCCGATGGGAAGGGTTTGTAAAAACCGCAGGAGGTTCTGCGTGACGGTCAAGATTTCAGAACTTATGGCAAAGCGCGTCATCACTGCTGCGCCGCATCACAAAGTGGGGCGTCTTCGCGATATTATGGAACGAAACCGCATTCATGCGGTTCCGGTCACCGGGACAAACAATGAGCCGGTTGGGATCGTCACCACCGCCGACCTGGCGCGCCGCGTCAAGGACGAGTCCCCCGTCAGCCGAATTATGTCAGACGATGTGACGGTGGTGCCCGCTTACAATGATGCGAGCGTTGCAGCACGGATCATGCGCAAACGCAAAATCCACCATGTTGTCGTCACCCATGAAAAGGCAGTTGTCGGAATCATCAGCTCCTTCGACCTCCTGAAGCTGGTTGAAGGACACCGCTTCGTTGCCAAGAACGCGGCCAAGCCTTCAAAGCGTGCGCGGAGGGCTAACCCAAAATAGTTCGATCCGCCGGGTTGGCTGGGCGGCCTCGGTCCATTCTAGGGAAGTGCCAGCGCCAACGACCAGCCAGCGCCGCTGCAGACTTGCATCAATTCACAGCGGACATCAGTGCCGCTGCGGTCGCATGAAGAGCGTGCAGGGGGATGGTGTTAGCGGAATGTCGAGCCGTATAAGGCTCAATGTGCCATTATCGCGCCAGTGGTCGGGTACATTCAGCTTCGCGCTGGCTTGCGCGGTGATCGCTCTAGGCGGGCTTCACCGCTCATAATTTCAGCATAACGAAATAGGCTGAGAAGCCCGGTCCGAATGCCGCAAGAAGGTGCGGACCGCGAGCGCCTGAGCGCAGCGCACGCTCCAGTACGAAGAGCGCTGTGGCTGAAGACATGTTGCCATAATCGCGCAGCACTTCCCATGAGTGTCTGAGATCATCACGCTCTATCTTGAGTACGTCTTCGGCCGTTTCGAGCACCTTTCGGCCGCCGGGATGAAACAGGAAGCCATTGAAATCGCCCATGGCAACCTCGTTGCGTTTCAGAAACGCGTCAACTGCGGGGCGAAGCGATTTGTGCATTAACTCTGGCAGCTCGGGGCTCAGCACCACGCCGAAGCCGTCGTCTTTGAGTTCCCACCCCATGATGTGCTCTGTCTCAGGCCAGGTATGCTCCCCGACAGCGGACACGCATGCATGCTCTTGAGCTTCAGACTGCCTACACGACTTGACGTCCGAAGCGTCCTGACTGGCCGAATTGCGAAGTACGACTGCAGCCGCCCCATCACCGAACAAAGCTGTGGAGACGAACATCGCGACGCTCTTGTCGTTGGGCCGCATGCACAGGCTGCACAGATCAATGGTCAAGAACAGCGCGCAAGCCCCAGGCTTTGCCTTGGCCAGTAACGACGTGGTGGCAAGTCCGCCGACGCCGCCCCCACAGCCAAGACCGAAGATCGGCGTGCGCTGCACATCGTGGCGAAACGCAAGCCGGCTCATAAGCATCGCATCGAGGCTCGGATTGGCGAGACCTGTAATCGTGTTGACAACGATGATATCGATATCGGTAAGTGTCAGGCCCGACTCTGCCACTGCCTTGACCGCTACGTCTTCCAGAAGTTCGAGAGCATGGCTCTGATACTTCTCTGTGCGTTCCTCCCAACCATGCGGTTCGTGGTACCAGTCGATGGGTTCGCAGAAGAAACGGAAATCAATCCCAGTATTGGGGAAAAGATTTTCGAGATAGCTAAGATGCGGAAACACCCGAGTTGCTTGCTCATACAATTCCCGCTGGGAAACTTTGTGAGCCGGAACGGCCGTGGCAACCGATAGGATTTCAACGTCGAATGCGCTTGGCTCTTTCGTCCGGTACCCCATCACCTGTCTCCTTGCGCATGTTCAGCGTCTTGAATGTGATCAGGCACGATGGTGCCGGATTTTGTTTTGCCGCCCAAGGTCATATGACCTGAATTTGAGACCGATTTGAGACTGAAAACAATCGCTTTGGCTACTCTTGCGCGAGTATGCTGTTGAGAGGTTTTTGCCAAGAGGGTCAGCCGTCATGTTGTAGGCAAGGCGACAGTCTGTGCCGTTCAGCACAGCCACCACCTGGAAAGTTGGTCGCCCGGAGTTCCCGTATTTTTTGATGATTGCTCGCCAAGGTGGCGACGGCGCTTCCGATCATCGCAATCCCGACACACAGGAAGGCGAGCGATCGCTGCAATTGGTTTTCAACAGCACAGTATCTGTTTAGGGTAAGATCATGACGCGCGATTTGTCCCGACGCAATCGCCAGCCGGAGATGATGGACTCTCCTGAAATTCCGGCTGACCTTTTGATTGCAACGCTCGATGGGCTGAGCCTTGTCAATGCGCTGACATTCTCTCTACGAATCTTGTGGCCAGACGTTAAGGCAACGATTGCGGACAATCCAAACCGACCGGCACGTATTCTAGATGTGGCCTGCGGGGGTGGAGATGTCCTCATCCGGCTTCACCGACGCGCCAGGCGTTTGCGCTTACCCCTGGAGCTTGCCGGTTGTGATGTTAGCCCGGTTGCCCTGGAGCACGCGCGCCGATCGGCCGAGGCCGCCGGGGCCTCGATCGACTTTTTTCAGCACGACGTCACGTGTGACCCGATGCCGGACGGCTACGACATGATAATGTGCTCATTGTTTCTGCATCATCTCGATGAGCAGGGTGCGATTGCGTTCCTGCGAGAGGCCGCTGCGCGGACACGGGGCCGTCTTGTGGTGCACGATCTGCTCCGCAGCCCGATGAGCTATTGGTTTGCGCGGATCGGGACGAGCTTTCTGTTGTTGAACGATATCTGTCGAAGCGATGGCGAGCGCTCGGTGAAAGGCGCCTTCACCCAGGCCGAGGCGGCAGGGCTGGCCGAAGCTGCGGGTCTGGCCGGGGCAGAGGTTGTTACGCGCCTGCCTTTTCGCTATTTGATTCGCTGGGTCAGGCCCTAAGCCGTTGAGAAGCTTCGGACCTCAGCACATGCTGAAAGCCTCTGAGTCTAGTGGACTGCGCGATGCGAGTGACAAACCCGGGAAGATATGCAGCCGCAGCAACACCCAGGCGCTGGCCCCATCGATAGTCGAACATCAGATTGACCGTCGTCGCCCAATGGAACTGCGGTCTGAGGCGCCGCATCATATCGGCCTGAAACGCAACTGCATCTTGTCCAGCGAGTAGAGTCTGTGCCGCGGCAACGCCGGAGAAAAGCGCAATGGCGTTACCATCTCCGGTATAGGAAGGAATCACCGCGAGCTGATCACCGATGGGGAACACATTGGGGGCAATAACTCGGTGGCGCAGAAAGCCATAGGGAACGCTCGCCACAGCCACCGGCTTTTCCCACTCGGGCTGGGCGTCCTGCAATAGCGCGCGCAACTGGCTTGACTGCTGCGCAAAGTGGTTTGCCTGTTCTCGCCAGCCGGCGCCGATCCGTCTGAGGAGCCTCTCTCGCATTACCCAGCACAGTGTGAGGCGGGCGTTCTCGACAAAACAGGCGCCGAAATAGCCGTCTTCGAACGCGACGAGTTGCACACGCTCGTCCATTAGTTGGGTTGTGCCGGGGCCAACTCGGACCTGCAGCTTGAAGGCCACTTTATCGCTCGGTGGGCGTGGAAAGCCTCGAAGCGCATGCTTGCCCGTCGCGAGTGCTACGGCGCGCGCTCGGTATTGCCGGCTGCCGGAATGCGCGATAACAGCCCGATCTCCGTTCAGATCGAGTCCAGTGACACGCGTTCCCCGCACTATTTGGGCCCCAGCCTGGGCGGCGGCAGTCAAAAGGGCCTCGTCCAGCTGATACCGCGACAAACCGCTGGCACCGAAGGGCAGCGGTGCCATGGCTACGTGCTCTCCCGCAGCAAGCCGCAACGTGTTGACCGAACTCGCCCCCAACGCGTCAATATCGAGACCCAGAAAGGTGAGGAGACGCTGCGCCTCGGTGCTCAGAAACTCGCCACACACCTTATGATGCGCGCCGCGCGTGCTCTCCAGAAGGAGCACCTCGCGTCCATTACGGGCCAGTTCGAGGGCAAACGCGGCGCCCGCGAGCCCGCCTCCCACTGCAATGACTTCCGCGTCCAGCATGCTCACAGTAAGGCATGCATGTGGACGTACCGACAAGTGGATTCGGCGTTAAGGCCATTGTCACCACGCTCTAGCTGTTCGTGAAGCGAAGAGAGGGAAACTCGTTCCGTCGTCGGATCGGCCGAGCTCCCCAATAATATGAAAGGCCATTTCCAGCAGGCTTATGAATAGCTGCGGAACGCCACAACAGCGTTAAGCCCGCCGAAAGCAAACGAGTTCGAAAGCGCGACATTGACCTTTGCTTCACGCGGCTCGTTCACAACAATATCCAGATCGCAATTTGGATCCGGGGCGTCGTAATTTACGGTTGCAGGAAGAACGCCCTTATAGAGCGCGATACAGGTGGCGACCGCCTCTATCGCGCCGGCAGCACCCAATCCATGACCATGAGCAGACTTTGTTGAGCTTACAGCGATGTATTCTGCGGCCGGACCAAGTGCCAGCCGGATGGCATTAGTTTCTTCCTGATCGTTTATGCGGGTGGCAGTTCCATGGGCGTTGACATAGGTTACCTCGTCGGCATTGATTTTGCCGTCCTCCAGTGCGAACCGTATTGCGCGCGCAGCACCTTCCGCAAAAGGCTTCACCAAATGATGGGCGTCTGCCGACATGCCAAATCCGATGACCTCGCCATAAATTTTTGCACCGCGGGCACGGGCCGCATCTTCTTCCTCAAGAACGAGTATCCCCGCACCTTCACCCAGAATCATGCCGTTGCGTCCGGCAGCGAAGGGTCGGCAAACATCGGGTGAAACCACGTTCATTGAGTTCCAAGCACACAAATGCCCCCAACTGAATGGGCAATCGCTTCCCCCGGTTATCGCTCTGTCGAGAGACCCTGATCGAATGAGATGAAATGCCTGGCCTATGGCGTGGTTTGACGAAGAGCATGCCGTGCAGACTGCAAAACTGGGGCCTGTTATTCCAAACTTGATTGAGATTTGGCACACAGCCGCGTTAGGCATGAAACGTGGAATCGTAAGAGGATGCAGGCGGGAATTGTCACTCCCGTAAATCCTAAGAAAGCCTTCATCAAGCGCCATCTGGCCGCCACCGGCGGTGCCGAGAATGATGCCACTCTTGGGGCCCTCCAAAGCATCCTGGTCTAGGCCGCAATCAGCCACAGCCTCTTGTGCCGAAACCACCGCCATCTGGGAAAATCGGTCCATCTGATGAACCTCGCTTCGGGCCAGCGTCTTTTCAGGATCAAAATTTTTCACTTGCGCCCCATTGCTGAAGTTCAGCCGGCTCGTGTCAAAATTGTCTATCTTGGTGACACCACAGCCACCGTTTTCGAATGTCTGCCAAGCCTCGGCAATATTGCTGCCGACTGCAGAAATGCTGCCCAGCCCCGTGATGACCACGCGGCGCTCATTACCTGTCATGAATTTGCTTCCCTAGCCGGGCCTAGGGCTTTTCAGATGCGTGACTAACTCGTCCACCAAATTGCCCACAGTGCTGAATTCTTGAATGTTGCCATGGGACAAATCGATGTCGAACTCTTCCTCAAGGTTGAAAATCATTTCCACGATTGCGAATGAATCGACTTCAAGGTCCTCGAAACTTGTTTCCAGGGTTATGCTGCCTTCGGGGATATTATCAAGCTGGTTATTGATTATCTTTGTGATGCGGGCAGTCACATCCGCTGTATCGATGATTTCACTCACGGCCCAAACACCTCCTGAATTTGCACTGTTCGCTGCCGCATCTCATCGCTCCCAAGAACACGTTACAACGATATTAACCTGAGATGTGCAAATTGGAGCATGTAGTCACGGGCATGACAAACAATTCCCGTCGCATGGGACACAGCTATGACGATTCATCATGTAAGACCGACGTGTTCACATTGTGTGTTTTGGGTGAATGAACACGCCGCCAATCCACCGACGGTTGGCCACTGTCATCGATTTCCACCAGGCGTGTACGTCAATCCACAAACGGGCACCATCGTTCAGAAGTTTCCTTCTACGGATCACCACCATTGGTGCGGTGAATGGTCGGATGATGATGCGGGTCTGGTGGAGGCAGCAAAGCGCAGCGTGATTGATGCCGCAATTAAGGGCTGAACCGCAGTAAGCTAACCGATTTGAGCGTTACAAGACTTGCCAAGGCCGTTGTTTAGACGAGATCCATGCGCTTGGTCAGACGAATTTGCAGGTCATATTCGGGCCGGTCCGGCCGGCCCACCGAGCCTTCAATGACGCCGTCCTTCAATTTCCCAGTCAACTTCGTGATAAAGTGTTCTTGGGCCTCACCGAAGACGGTGCGCGGTGGACCGTAGTAATACACATGCAGTTCGGCTTTGAAGTTGTCATCTGCAACTTTGTACTTGCCCATGGTGTATTGCCGGTGGTCGCCTCCGACAACCCGTCCATCCTCGAGCACGAAGACGCCCCGGCTATCCCAGCCGAACGCTCCGTAAACTTCACCTGTCCATATGCCATCCACAGACATCGAAGCTCTCCCCAGGATGGTTCCGTTAGAGGCAAGTCTATCACCATAGTGCGTTTCCGGATATAGTTTCCAAGGTTCCCCAATGGCATTGCTGAGGACTCATGTCGCAAAGGGAGCACTGTTGGTTGACCGGGGACCTTTAGGTGGTCCAGCTCCAGAGTTAGAGTCTGGCATGGTTTGAGACTAGCGGTAGGTTGGCCTGCTCCTTAGCGAAGGCCGCCGGCGAGGTGTACCCAGACCGTCTGTCCACGGATGGTCAACAAGACCTGATCGTTCCAAGTACGTGTTGGGGTGATCAAATGGCGCCAGCCAACACGACGACCCCCCAGATTATCAATGCAATACCTACGGCGTGGCCGATCCAGTGACCCACTGGGATGGACTTCTCCAAAAAGACATAGATTGCAAGTCCGGCAATCCAGTAGAGGTTCATGATACCGCCAAAAAACAAGAGTCCCATAAGAAACCAGCAACAGCCGACGCAATATGTGCCGTGTTCGATTCCCATCCGGAACGCCCCGCCTGATCCACTGCGCCAACGGGTGAGAATGAACTGCAGGGGCGAGCGGCAATGTCTAAGGCAGGCCTGTTTGAGTGGTGTCAGTTGGTAGACACCCGCCGCGAGCAGCAGCAAGCCACCGACAACCATATTTGCGCTTACCAGCATGGGAGAAAGCAAGTCCACGCTTTCTAAGCCCCATTGTGCGCCGACTGCCATCAGGCTGAAACCGGCCCAGGCGATCAGGTAGGCCGATACAAAGAACGACGTCGGCACAAAAGGATTTCCGTTTTCCTTTTGATTGCGATTCATCGCAGCAAAGAGCAGCACCATGGGCGCCGCCGAAGGCAACATCATTGCAACCATCATGACCCACCACATGACGAACATCAGACATGCATAGCCGAGATCCCAGACGGCGGGCATCATCATCATGCCCATGCCTCCGCCGCCGAAATTCATTCGTGTCATCTCGATGGCGGACATGTTCATGCCTGCACCGTTGAGTACGTAGATCCACGAGAGTGAGACAACGACGAAGAGCGCACCCAGAACGATTATTCTGTCGCGTTTGATGGCGCTTTCGACAGCCTTATCGATAGACATGCCTTTAGCCTTGAGTCCGGTTCTAGCGGGAGGTGGATCGACAAACAAACACCCGCAGAAAAACCAATCGGCCAGTCATGGAGACATCACCGTAAGCATTCTCCAATTCTGCTTCGCGTTGCGATCAAACGTCGCTTCCGAGCGTCAAGCGGCCCAGTTGAAGCTGTGAAGGGTCCCTGAATCGCCTTGCCAACTTCCAAGATCGGGATCCGACCAGCTGCTATCCTTGCCATTGGCCAGGATCATGCTGTCCATCTGGAAGGCCGCCTGGGCGGCCGCACCCGACAGGGTCGCCGACTTGCCGGCGCCATCTTGGAACGGCTTTAGCGACGCCTGTCCGACGCCGCCAACACTGACTTTGGCAACGTCACCCCATTCGATTTCAACCTTCCGGACCTGTGCAGGATGCCAGGTCTTCAGCACGGCCCCCCACAAACCTTCCAGAAGCCCACCCTTTTGACCGCTGAATATGGCTTCCAGTTCTCGCTGCTGATCTGAGCTGGCGGCTTCATCGATGTAGAGTCGAGCACTGCCATTGCCTGAAAAGAAATTTGCTGGCCAATGAGCGATGAAGACCACCTTGGTGCCTGCCAAATCGACACCATCCGAGTTTCCCGCCTCGACGTCGAAGCCAAAAATAGCCGCGCACCATTCCTGATCCGGTTCACCCTCAGGTCCCAGCCAGCAAGGGCAAAACGCCTTGCAGCTGCACAGCTCCATAC
>JAEKFU010000185.1 GCA_016522385.1 Pseudomonadota bacterium | reverse complement strand
GGCTCTGCCATGGGGTCAAATAAAGTCTTTGGTGTTGGGAAACCTGAGGTACTGGTTCCGCTCACCTATATTCAGTGAAAGTGGCCTTTTGACTGTTGGCTATGGGTACCCAAATTTGAATATGGCCGAGGAGTATAACTCGCAGGTCTCTTCTTATTGGGGGTTAAAACCTTTTCTGCTCTCGGCCTTGCCGGAAAGTCACCCCTTCTGGTCAGCCAAAGAAGAGCCAGTGCAAAAAGAAAAACAGGTCTGTGTGCAAAAACATGGACGTCATATCCTTTGTTCTTCCTCTGATTCAGAACATTTAGTGCTTTTGAATGGAGGCCATTGGAGAAAGTCTTGCTTCCAGCATATTGAAGAAAAGTATGCGAAATTCGCTTACTCGACACACTTTGGCTTTAATGTGGCTACTGGTAACGGACGAGTGGATAAACGAGCTCCTGATAACACTCTATTATTCACAGATGATGGTTATTACTTTAAGGAGCGAGGCTATACTTTCGACCATGAAGTGGGGGAAGATTATCTAGCTTCAAGTTTCTCGCCTTGGAGCGACGTGGAGGTGAGAACTTGGATGTGTCCCATCGGTACAGGTGGACATTTGCGTGTGCACCGTGTCCGCTCCCAAAGAGAATTAGAATGTATTGAGGGAGGGTTCTCTGTTCCACGCACGGATGCCTATTACGCCTCTATGGGGGACCCAAACTCTGGAGACTACTTTGGCTCTGTTGAAGAGTCTAATGGCTTGGGGCGATCAATGATCTGTGATGGCCTGGGAATGAGCTGCATTATTGACCCGCTCGAGACCAGAAGAGGTGAAGTTGTTCTGCACGCGCCAAATTCGAATGTTCTTCATAAAAGAGCCGTGATTCCAACCCTTACGGGAAATATTTCTAAAGGCGAAACATATCTTGCGAGTCTCATTTTCGCCCATCCTGATCCTGTCAAAGGGCAAGAGCTGTGGACGACTCAGCCTCATATGGAACAGCTCGCAGATCTTATGCCCCTTGAGATGAGAGGTCTTTTGCAAAGTATTTCAAGCCAGGAGCAAAGTGACACCATCGAAACCATTGAACAGCGTATGTCTATCCGTTCTTTTTCAGAAAAGCGGGTAGAACGAGACATCATCGAGAGAATTGTACGTGCAGGTTGGCATGCGCCGTGCTCCTGCAACCTCCAACTCATGCGTTATGTGGTTGTCGATGATCCAAAGCTACAGGCGCAACTCGCAAAAGTGGCCAGTAAGAAGGTTCTATGGGCGCCCGTAAATATTTTCTTCTTTATTGACCCGCGCTTTAACACCAAGCGCCACGCGAACATTATGGGTTTGGGGGCAGCGATGCAGAATATGTGTTTAGCGGCGCATGAGAAGGGGCTAGCGAGTTGTCCTATGGCAGGCTTCGATGGGGATGAAGAGATTAAGAGCATTCTCGGAGTCCCGGAAACTTATGAAGCCATTCTCATTCTTGGTCTGGGGTATCCACACGAGACATCTGCTGGCAAAACACGCGAGCGTCTCCCTCTTTCTCGGTCCGTGGACTACAATCGATTTGATACAGAAAAGCCGTCCTTAAATGAACCAATTCATTTGAGCCAATGGAACTTGGAGCAGTTAATTGATTATAGAGAGCGAATTGCTCCTGTATATAGGTATCAAGACCGATTTGCACTGCAGTCTTACAATAAGAAAATTTATTCGCATATTCTTAACCAGCTCATGGTGGACACTCCAAATACGGAGTCTGTTCTCGATTTAAACACTTATGACGGATATTTTTTCAGTTTAATGAAGAGACATAATTTTTCAAAGAGCTATGTGATCTCAGACTACACCAAGTATACCTTATCGAGCTTGCAGGAAATTTATTCAGATATTGAAACCTGTCTGATCTCAAATGAGCACACCTTGGACTCCATTCCGGACGCATCGGTGAGTTTTGTGACCTGTGTCCATAAAGTTGAGTTTATGCCCGATTTGGACGCCTTGTTTTCTGAGGCTCATCGTGTCCTTGAGCGAGGAGGTCTGCTCTTTATCAGTTTACCTTGTCGTAGCTGGCGTGAACGATTTCAGGAACGAGTCCTCAGAAAATGGCAGCAATGGCGAGGGGATCGTGTCAATGTTTATGACGGCAATCCATTTTATAAGATTGGCCCCTATAATGAGGTCTCATCAAAACAAGTTTGTAAAATCATGACATCTTTGGGTTTTGAGACAATAAAAGCCGACTTAAAAAGCTACGCATACGATCTTCAAGAAGTACATTCCTATTATTCACTCTTACTTAGAAAATGAGTCGTTTCCCTAAAGAGTTTTGAAAAACTCAATAACAGCCAAGCTCAATGCCGTCGCTCGTGAGCGTCCGGCGTCCCGAACCTTTCGGCCTTTAGCGGACGGCCCCTGTACTCCGGCCAACTGGTGTTATTGCTCCGGCGTTGCCGGGTTAAGCCTCTTTTTACTGGCAGTCCGTATAAGTACTCGATAGCGATAGGGAAAACGACCCTTTGCATGATGCGTTATCGCTACCGCGGCATTTCCGCATGTTTCTATCCTCACATAGGTGCCGAGTTTCCAACACCTTGCATATCGCAAGTGCACGTTGGGATGTTCGCGAGCATTGGATGAAGGAACACAAAGATGAAAGCATTGAAGTCTACTCAAAACGCCGACGCTAAAATGATTGCACCGGCAGAAATGAACACGCCGTTTCTGTACACAGAAGAGTCTGGGCTGGCACTATTTCTAAATCGTCGGACTGGTCGAAAATTCTGTATTGACAAAAAGGATTGGGTTGATCTGTCGCTCAGCGTGAGCGATGGCTGGGAACCTATCAAGTCTGAGAAAGAAACGCTCTAGACACACCCTTCTGTAATCGGTGTGAGCATCCGTCGGGCACGCCGGACGCTCGCAGTACACATAGGGCAGGGGGCAACAACCAGGATCCAGGCTGTGTGGTATCCGCCGACAAATGATCGAAAAACAGCAGGATCATAGAGCGTGACTTTTGTGCAGGAAATCAGCATGGTCAGCGCGATGAGCGAAGCCATGTCATGCTGGCGTCAGATCGGTGCGCCATAGCCGCTATTGCGAGTCCACGGGACGGTTTTCGCCCCTCAAGACCACAAGCAGCAGACAACCCTCGGCCGAATAGGAGGAGTGTCTCGAGCCCGGCTCGTAGCACACGAAATCGCCGGTCTTGTAAACCGTCCCGTCGCAGTCTTCCAATTCACCCTCCACGACCAGGAACTCTTCGCCGCCAGTGTGGACATGGGGGGTAGACCGGGCGCCCGGCTTGAAGCGGATGAAGAAGCACTCATAATCGCTGCCCTTCTCGCCCGACAGCGGCAGCCACTCAAAGTTCGGGTCGACGACGCCGAAGCGGTCATAGGGTTTCATGTTCTCCGCCCGCGCCGCGGTTCTGAGCTTGGGATCGAGAATATTGCGCATCGCCAGCACCTCGTTACTCAACCGACATCCCCCAGATGACTGCCCGGCCCAGCAATCGGCCGAGACTTCCCAGATAGGCCGTCCTCTTGAGCAATAGTTCGTAGCTGTTCCGGCTTTCGAAGTCCACTGGGCTCCTGGATTGCGCTCGGCGCAAAACAGCCGAGGCTGCAGTCAGGCGTTATTGCAGTGCCAATCGTTCACCCTCGAACCCGAACGTCTCGTAGACCGGCCCGGGCCGCCCGATGGGGTCAGCGTCCTCCAGGTCCTGTTCCTGGGAGAAACGCAAGATATCGTTCCGGTCAGTCGCTTGGTTTTGGGATCCAAACTGGCCTCGTAGTCTACCCGGCCGACGGCGGCGCGTCTTTCGGCACTCGGGAGTGTGAATGTCAGTGCGGTGGCTTTGAGTTTCGGCACATCCACCTGAACGGCATCGCATATCCACATCCCCTGTCCCGAGCCAAACGGCTCGAACAGGCCAGGCTGTCCGCATTGACGATGTCGCAAACCGCACTTCCGACATCATAGTACATGCCGTTTAGGTTGCCGGTTCCGAGCGAGACGAATTTCCTCATGTCGCGAGCGTGAGCCTCGCACCACGAAGTGAAGGTTGCTGCAATGAACACAGCGATCAGCCAGGCCCGCGCTGCCTGGATTGCTGCAGGCATGCACAACCGCAGTCTTGGATTGAAGGGGATTGTCGGCATTGGAACGCGCACTGCCAGCTCTCTATATCGTTATGTCGGCATACGGTTCGCGAGACTAACTGCGCAGCGTTCTTCACACAAGCGCCAGCGCACAGACCGGTCAGCCTGGCTTGCCTGTGCTGCAATGCCATGCCGTCGACAGTCTACGTTTGCAGTTTTCCCAGTGCGATTTGCAGTGACTTCGGCTGTGCAAAGCGCTTGCGAGGCAGACCAAAAGCCAGCTGCTCAGCTTTGTTCCGTAATTCACCTTATACCTGACGTCTTGGCGCATTGTGGCGCCGGGAACAGGAGCCATCGACTCCATCTGCTTTAACGGCAATTATGGTCTGTCCAAAGATGGCCGGCAGGCTCGCCAGTAAAACAGACGGCCTATTGAGGCAGTTTCAGCGGAGCCTTCATCGATATTGTTGCGATGAACGGACCAGTTCGCGAAGACTTCTGCGTTGTCGGCGGATAGGTTTGGATCGGTGTGGCCGCTGACATGAATCGATGAAAAACTAAGATGAGGAAAACCCCAATGAGTGCCCCGAACATTAGCCGCTACCCGGTGCCGGACATCGAGGACCTACCC
>JAEKFU010000169.1 GCA_016522385.1 Pseudomonadota bacterium | reverse complement strand
GATGCGCATACTACCCTGCCGGGTCGGGCTGATGCCATTGCAACGGCGCGCAGTCACTTTGTCAGCGGTCATCCGCTTAAAGGACCATATCCTGAAGGGTGTGAGATCGCTTATTTTGCGCTCGGCTGTTATTGGGGAGCAGAGCGCAAATTCTGGACGCTGGACGGAGTCTGGGTCACGGCGGTCGGCAATATTGGCGGTGTTACACCAAACCCGACTTATCAGGAAGTTTGCTCTGGTCTAACCGGGCATGCCGAGGCGGTCATGGTGGTCTATGACCCTTCAGTCATCGATTATCCGACGCTGTTGAAGACGTTCTGGGAATCTCATGACCCAACACAGGGTATGCGGCAGGGCAATGACACTGGCACACAGTACCGTTCTGGAATCTACTGGACAAATGAAGACCAGCGCCGGGCTGCCGAAGCCGCACGAGAATCTTTTCAGCAAGCGCTCAGTGCGCGCGGCTATGGCAAGATCACCACAGAATTGCGGCAAGCGTCTGAGTTTTACTTCGCCGAGGACTACCATCAGCAGTATCTGGCGAAAAATCCGAGTGGATATTGCGGACTTGGCGGCACGGGTGTTGTGTGCCCGACGGGGCCAGGTGTCGAGGCATAGAGCCTTTATTGGCATCGAAAGCGCACTGATTGGACGGAAGCGGCAATTGATAGTAAATTCGCGCAACAATTGGACCGTAGGTAATTGTCCGACTTGACTATGCGCGACAGAAAGATGTGACCGGCGCATGAGCGCGCTTACTGATCAAACAGAGCTGCCGCCGGCCGAGCGTCCCACGCTCGGCTGGCGGTTCAACCGTTGGCTGGAGCGGCATTTGCCGAGTGATCTGTACCGGCGGGCACTGATCATTGTGGTTGCGCCGATGGTGCTGCTGCAGTCGATTATGGCGTTCATCTTCATGGAACGCCATTGGGACAAGGTCACAAAATCTCTTTCGAAATCGGTGTCGCGGGAGTTCTCGTTCATCATCAAACTGTATGAAAGCGGTGATCGATCGCCTGAAGCTATCGCCGAACTGCAGAAGCTGGCCAACGACAGTATGGGAATTGGCCTGCAGATCCAGCCAAACACCGAGTTGCCGCCACCGCCGCGCAAACCGTTCTTTTCGTTGCTCGACCACGAACTGTCGAAATATGTCGACCGGTTTGTCGCCCGGCCCTTCTGGATCGACACGCTTGGCCAATCGGGTTATGTCGACATTCGAATCCTGACCAGCGATGGCACGGTCTTCCGCTTTCTAACCAACCAGAAGCGCGCCTATGCGTCGAAATCACATATCTTCCTCTTATGGATGGTAGGATCTTCGCTAGTGCTATTGTTTGTCGCGATCGTGTTTCTGCGCAAGCAGATCAGGCCGATCCTGCAATTGGCCGACGCGGCGCAAAGTTTCGGCATGGGCCGCGAAGTGGAGGATTTCGAACCGCGCGGTGCGGCCGAAGTGCGCGATGCAGCACACGCCTTTTTGAATATGAAGCGGCGTATCGAGCGGCATGTTGAGCAGCGCACGGCGATGCTTGCCGGGGTCAGCCATGATTTGCGCACGGTGCTTACCAGGTTCAAGCTGGAACTCGCTATGCTCGAGCCAGGTCCTCATCAAACGGCATTGCGCGATGATGTCGAGGAAATGGAGCGCATGCTGGAAGGCTACATTGCCTTTGTCCGCGGCGATGGTGGAGAAACCAGCGAATTGGTCGACGTGCGCGATATACTCGCCGGTGTGGTTGGCACCATGAAGCGCTCAGGATTGCGGATCAAACTGGCATGTGATGGCGAGCTTGAAGTGCCGGTGAAACCGGATGCATTTCGGCGCTGTATCAGCAATCTGGTCAGCAATGCTGCGCGGTTCGCCAAAAAGATCGAGCTGAGTGCGCAGCGAAACGGGCGCTATCTGATCATCAAGGTCGATGACAACGGTGTCGGTATTCCGGTGGAAAAACGTGACGATGTATTCCGGCCGTTTTATCGGCTTGACGGCGGGCGGAACCAGGACGAAGGAAATTCCGGGTTGGGTCTTGCGATTGCCCGGGACATCGCGCAAAGCCATGGCGGTGATATCATACTGGGCGACAGCACGCTTGGTGGGCTCAGTGCCCAGGTGCGGATTCCCGTTCAGTAAAGGCGTCCGCCATCGGGCACCTGTTTGTCGGGCGCAATCATCACCACTTCGCCTTCTCCGTCGGGAAATCCCAGGGTCAACACCTCGGACATGAACTTGCCAATCTGGCGCGGTGGGAAATTGACCACAGCGGCGACCTGTCGGCCGACAAGTCCTTCGATGTCGTAATGTTTGGTGATCTGGGCAGATGTCTTTTTCACACCGATCTGCGGCCCAAAATCGATCTGCAGCTTGATGGCCGGCTTGTGCGCTTCCGGATAGGGCTCGGCTTGGACGATGGTACCGACGCGAATGTCGACCTTGAGGAAGTCGTCAATTGAGATGGTGTCCATTCGGGAGCGTCCCTGTGATTTCCAACAGCGCTAGCGCGTCTAGCTGTTGTCGGGCTGTGGCCGGCTTTCTTCGGCCGGCTGGCGCGACCTGCTGCGGCGCTGGAGCAGGCTGAGGGCGAGATTTGCAAAGGAC
>JAEKFU010000122.1 GCA_016522385.1 Pseudomonadota bacterium | reverse complement strand
CGCACCCAGCGGCCGTCATTCATCAGCAAATCGTGCGGCTCGCCAGGGCTCTGATGCTGTGCGATACGCCAGTTGATGAACGATTCCTTGTCCATGCCATTGGTTTCATATCCCGAACGGTCCATGCCGATCCGTAACATTTCTTCATATGTCCGACCCGGTGAGATGATATCGGCAATATGCTGATTGAGATCCACATACTGCCTGTTATAGGCGATCAGCTTGTCATCGGAATCATAGAGCGCGAACCCGTCGGCCATTGCTTCCAGCGCATGACTCATGCGGGTGCGCGCGGCTTGCGCCAGCATTTCTAAGCGGTCACTGCCGGCAGTCTCACCCGCACCTTCAGCGAGTTCGCGAACCGTCTCAACCACCTGACCGCTATCCAGCTTACGTCGGTGGACATAGATGTTCTTGCCGGATGGCGCCACGAAACGGAACGAGTATCCACCAACCCCAATGAGCCGGTCGATACCGCGCTTGACGGTTTCGTCGATCAAGCCCAGGTCGGTACCGGTTCTCTCAAGGCTCAGTCGAGCAAGATCGGCAAGCTTCACGCCGGGTGAAACTTCTTTGCGGGAATAACCGCAAAGATGGAGATATTGGCCGTTGGCAAAGACCAGTTCCAGATCCTTGTCGAACAATGCCAATCCAGCTTCGGCGCCAGACAGCAGGTCCGCCACATGTTCGACAGATAGAACTGCACCGACCTCCGGCAACACCGGCATCGTCTCAGCATCCGCGGCTGTGCTTTCAAATGTTTCGTTCAAGGCGCTGGCCCCACCTCAGGAACTCCCAAACTCGCAGTCACAATACCGCGAGACACATAATTTTTCGTGTAGTTAGTTGGTTAAGAGAACAATACCGAAAGACGCGTAACTCTATGAAATCAATTCGAAATATACTCCGGGGACCACAATTGCCATCGCCTTGTTGCGAATATCCGGCCAGCTTCCACCAGCTTGTTCGAGAATGCCACTGTGAACGGCCATACCGGCGGTAACAAGACCGGCAGATTTTCGCAGTTAGTTCGGCCATACTCATATCGGCGGATCACTCAGTTCGGCAGCCTAATTGCCGGCCGAACCTTCGGGGTGAACGACCGAGCCGCGGGTTCGTTTTGCCAGTTGCAGAATCAATGGGAAAAGAAAGATCGGAAATTGCGAAACAGCCACGTAAACCATCAGATCGGGAGTGGCCGCCTGATCAAGGAATGCCGCCGCCAGCGCAACGTTTCTGTTCGCCGTCAGCATTCCGGCCAGCACCGCCAGTTGGGGTCCGTGACCGGCAAACGCCATTGCAGTGATGCTGAACAACAACGCGGCCAGCAAAATTGCAACCACACCATAGGACAACACACGGACCAGTTCATGGTAATCCGCGATCGTAATGCTGTGCATTGCGCCGATGCAAAATACCATAAGCGCCAGCGTGGAGCCCCAGCTGAAGCCTTTGGACAATCGTCTCTCGAATTGCGGTGTCAGCTTGTGTTTGGCGCTCCAGTAGAACAGCGCCAGGATCATCGGGATGATCAAGAAGAAATTGATTTGGCCAATATAGTGATCCAGCGACAGACCCCAGGGTAAAATGCCGAGCAATGTACCAAATACCAACATTGAAAACGGCATGATGACGGTCGAAACCACCATGGACTTTGTCGCCTGATCTCGGTCAAGTCCCACCATTTTGACAAGTGCCGGGCTCGCAAACACCGAGCCAGCCGTCATAGTGGCCAGCATCATAGCGACTATAGCGTCGGGAATTTGCACATACCTCGTCAGCAGCAGCAATAACGACGGCAGAAGAATCAGCTGCCAGGCTACCAGCTTGAGCGTGAACCTGTCCCAGGTGAACATCACTTCGGTCGGGCATCTGTCCAGATTGCACAGGGAGAACAGCACCACCAGGAAGAGCGCAACAAATATGAACGGAAACAAGGCATTCGACAGCACTGGCATGAAAACGCCAAGCGCAACGGCACCGGCCACAAGGACCGGCGCAATAAGCCTGTTCTTTTCACCCAAAGCCTGTTCGCCCAAGCGTCTCGCCCTCACTCGCCTTCAAAGTTGTTAGCTGTGATAACCCTGTACCATTCCATTATGATGGGAATTTATGAACATTCGGTTTTTCGGCATAGTTAAATAAGCTTAGGGCCGGCTGCACTTTTTGCTCCCCATCGCAAATTTGACACTCACAAAGCTTTGATTGCCGGGCTCTCGGTGCCCAAGAACGGCGCTTTCTCCTCAAATCTGCGGTTACCGCACGATCGTTTCAGATTGAATCAATCTGAAACGTGAATCGTCCGCTAACCTATTGAATCTGGGCGTGTTCTTATCAGGAAAGTGTTTCAACTTTTCTGCAACATGCTCTAGGAATGCTGGCGTCAATAACTCGCTCCCCTATAACAACGCTCCGAAGATCACATGCTATTATCCGATGCGGGTAAACTGTGATCCTGTTGCTCTGCGGCCCACAAAGTCAGTGATCATCCTTCATCGGACAATTTCACCGCAAAAGCGGATACTGCAGCCTCGAGGTCGGCTTGATGCCAACATCGGAACTTTTTCAACAAAGAGCCGTTACATCGATATGTGCCATAAGAGGATGTCCAGGCCTATGTTCCGTCGTTGACTGGGTTGCAGCAAATATGGAGTTACCATGAGCGAATTCTCTGTTCCTTGTCGCGGTAACCGAACCTACGGTTTCGAGCCGGCTCGCACAGCTCTTGTGGTAATTGACATGCAGCGAGATTTCCTGGCTTTGAACACCGGCGAGCCTGTCAATCCAATCCGTAAGATCGTGCCACGTGTCGTCAGGCTGGTCGAACATGCACGAAACACTGGTTGTCACATAATTCATACGCGTGAGGGCTATAGGTCCGACCTTAGTGATGTCACGCCTTATCGGCGCTATCTTGGCTATGTCGGTCACAGCGGGGCACTCGGTCGGTTCCTTATTCGCGGCGAACCCGGGCATGACTTCGTCGAAGAATTACGCCCGCTGCCCGGCGAAACGGTTATCGACAAGGCCGCGTTTGGTGCTTTCTTCGGAACCCGTCTCGATGAGAATCTTCGGGCAGCTGGTATAGATCATTTGATCTTATGCGGCGTGACCACCCAGTGCTGTGTTCATTCGACGCTACGTGAGGCGGTTGATCGGGGGTACTGGTGCCTAACCATCGCCGACTGCTGCGGGGCAATGGAACCTGATCTACACGAAGCAGCTCTTCGATTGATCGCTGGCGAGGGGCATCTGTTCGGTTGGGTTTGCGATCTAGCGGATCTGGAAGAAGCAAATGTGGATGCTTCGAGCTGAGCAATGTTGAGTGTCATCGCTGCAAGCTTGCTGAGACCAGCAAATGAGGAAATGCGGCCGGCAGTCGAGGCGGGAACGCTTACGAGATATCTCTACCATGTCCGTCTCTGACTCAGTGGTCCGACCTTTGAACGGCTGGAATCTTTGGCGGGAGATTCCGACAGGCCCAATTCGAACCGGCTTTTGAGGGGCAAGTGGCGGCATGGCCACATGGTTCCCTTGCTTCATTCTAGAGCGTGTCGGAACTGTAATTGGGGTGATGCGCTTTTGCCACGCGTCGGCTACTCCTCTAAACCGGCAAACGCGTTAGAGTGGCCAAACCGGTCATCGCACCATTATGCTGGCGCCCGTGAAACAGGCACAATCACACATAGAGGTCACAACGTCAGGCCAGGGTCTTTACGAGATAACCAGTCGAATCGTGCAAGTCGTCCACAAGAGCGGCATCCGCACCGGACAGATCACTGTTTATTGCCGTCATACGTCTGCCTCGCTAACCATTCAGGAAAATGCCGACCCGGACGTGCAGGCTGACCTTGCCGATTTCATTTCACGTCTGGCACCGGAAGGGATGGACTGGGTGCGCCATACATTGGAAGGACCCGATGACATGCCGGCCCATATCAAGGCAGCACTCACTGATGTGTCTTTAACCATTCCGATCGCCGATGGAGCAATGGTCTTGGGCACGTGGCAGGGTATTTTCCTTTTTGAGCATCGCATCCGGCCACATCGCCGTCGCATTGTGCTCCAAGTAATTGGGGAATAGCGGAATGCTTAGCACAAACGCCCATCGTTGGTGCTGCATTCGTCGGACAAACGACATCACACCGCACGTATGCTGATCCAACAAAGGGTCGGGCCATCAAAATTACAGAAAGGAAAACCTAAACGGCAATAGTACGGTTGTTGGTAACGCCGCCGCAATCGCACCATTGTGTCCACGCAAAAGCGAGGCAACTTTAGGTGTCCCAAATACCGGAATTCTTGCTTTTCGACTCCTGAGCCGGTCTCCGAAGCGTTATCGAGGCTGGTCAAGCCTCAACGGCGTGCCCGAGAAAAGCGATGCAAAGCAATTTTTGCCGGGTAGTGGGGTTGGAGTGCGAATTGCTAATTTTGGACATGGGAGGCGTGCGGATAACTAGGCTCTAGTTCTGACGCGTGTTAGCCTTCGAGTATGACCACACACTGTCTCATCGTTATCGACATGCTCAACGATTTCTTGGATCGATGGCAAGCCGACCAAAGAGCCAAGCTAATAGAAAGCACAAACAACCTCATTGGTGAATTTCGACGATTAACCCTCCCGGTGATTTGGGTTCGCCAGGAATTTAACTCAGATCTTAACGACGCGTTTCTTGAGATGCGCGACAAGGGGATCCGGATCACCATCGAAGGGACACGAGGCTCTCAAATTCACACAGATCTCGCCTACCGGCCTGGCGACGTGACGATTGTCAAGAAACGGTACAGTCCATTCTTCGGAACCAATTTGGATGAAGTGTTGACCGTGTTTGACCCGACCTTGCTCGTGCTGGCGGGTGTGAATACACATGCTTGTATTCGCATGGCGGCCATCGATGCATACCAGCGCGATTTGCGCATCATTCTGGCTGCTGATTGCATAGGTTCATACGATGCAGAGCATGCTCAGATATCACTGAGTTACATGGATGGCAAAATCGCTTCGGTCATGACAAATGCGGAAATCACCGACGGACTGAGACAATCTTCCGGCTGACCGCGATCGCCCATACGGGGGATACAACCGGCCTTAGAGCGTTTCTTTCTCATGTGGAATCATTTGATGGTCCGGGAGCGGCCGAAGGCCAGCCACGGGCTCCCGCCATATTTCTTGTCTATCGATACCTGCACGGCGGTTTGTGTAAAAATTTTCCTTGTTGGTTCACTCCCCAGTAACCATTGCATTGCTACCCTCTTCGGCGGGACGGCCTGCTAGAGGAGCAGGAACGATGCGCAAATTGGGCATTGTATGCTTTTACCTGGTCGTTGCGTCCTGCGTTGCCGACAGCACAAAGGCACCCAAAACCAGGTCAGCGGCCGCTGTTGTCGATAAGCCGCAAACCACTGATTACTTACCCCCACTGCCTGTCAGGCGACCTGTGGAGGTTGAAGAGAAAAGCATCGACCGACCGCCGCGCCATCCAAAGTCAAAGCGTCGATCCGAAGTTGTGGCTTCAGTATCGCTATCGCAAGAGTCATCACTAAGCAGAAATGGCAATTGGTTGATACAGCTCGCCTCCGTCCGCAATGAGACACAGGCAAGGCAGGAATGGCACCGACTGCTCGACCAGTTTCCAAACATTCTATATGACAAAGAACCGATGATAGTCCGTGCCAATCTGCGTGGGCGCGGCGTATTTTACCGCCTGAGGGTTGGCGGATTTGAGCGCAAAGCCAAGGCACTGCTCACATGCACCGACATCAGGGCACGTGGCGGCAGCTGCTTGCCCATGCGAAACCATGGCCAACACCTCACTACTTTCGCTAACCTGTGCGTCGACAACACCCTGACTTCGTCCACCACACGGATGGGCGGCAAAGAGGTTCCGCTGGAAGCCGCAGTTCTGAGAACCGATGACCATGACACACAGAAGAATGTTGGCCTTGCTCAAGACTTGAAGCTTCAGGCTGCGCTCTTGGTTAATCGTGGCAAAGTCCAACAAAAGGACACCAGCCTAGCCGGACTTGCAGAAATTGAATTGACGCGCAAAGCAGCCGTTCAAGAACTAGGCAAGGAGCCCGCGGCAAGGAACGCACAGGACAAGGAGCTCTACAACGCCGTCAAGGCGGTTCAGGCGTTGAAGGCGGAAACCCAGATTCTACGCAAGACTTTGGCTGCGAAGACGCAGCAATTTAACAGAATGGAGTCTGCGCTCACCGCCGTTTTGAAAATGGAACTCGCCGAGGCAAATGCGGAGATAGCAAGGTTGAGAGCAACGCTTAATGAAAGTCGAAAGCGTTAAAATTCCCAGAGCGATAATGAATTCGATAGACTGAGTATAATAACGACGGCGGATAAAGCGGCGGCGATCGCAAGTCTGCTTGTCTTCTTATGGGTACCGCCAAAAGACCGTCCTCTTCCACACCATATCAATTGAAAGGCGCGTGGACCTGGCGCAATCGTGCGGTCTGACGCGGGGAAGATGCCCTATTGCGTTGGAATTGTAGCCCATTCATGGAGAGACAGAACATGGATACTTCAATATTCCTGGCCAAACTGGTCGGGCCGATGATGTTTGTCATGGGCCTACTTGTGGCAGTAAACCCTCAGCGAATGCGCCGCATCGGGCGCGAATTCCTTGATAGCGAAGCATTGATCTTCATGTCGGGAGTCATAACGCTACCGGTAGGAATTGCGATTGTAGTAGTTCACAATGTCTGGGAGACAGACTGGCGAACGCTCATTACTTTGATAGGTTGGATTGCCATCATCGCCGGCATCGCACGCATGGCCCTGCCTGATGTAATGCAGACGCTTGGGGAGGCAATGTTGCAGAAAACGCATTTGATTGCCGTGCCTGGCGCATTGATGGCTATCATTGGAGGATATCTTGCCTATCACGGATACTTCGTCTGACATTCGGCAGAGAGGTCTGAGGCGCCTTTCTCACGAGTGCTAGGAACCGATGTTCGTCAACACGCGATCAAGAATTATCCAATGGGCAGCAGGTCAAGCTTGTCGGTTGTCGAGTCCTTCACAGATGAAACCCCGACGAAAGCCGACATGAAACACTCCTGTGTCTGTCAAGCGATGCAAGACGGACCATTTGCTGTGCTGCGCAACTGGTCCGAGATGCGAAAATTTCAGACCTACGCCAAGCTAGAGCGAGTGGTCGGTACAGCCTAAGCAGTCAACCCGCAGGACACTGAGGTTTAATCAGCTATCGGCATGAAGAATCTTGAATGTATCCATTTCATCGATCATTTTCTTGACGAAATCGATAAGGTCCTTCGTATCCAGTTCAAAGCTGTGATCATACAGCTTGTGGATTAGCTTGATCGTCTCTGTATCGACCAGTTCTGGCG
>JAEKFU010000121.1 GCA_016522385.1 Pseudomonadota bacterium | reverse complement strand
GGTTGGCGCTATCCAAATAGCGTATTGCCACCTGTTCCGTAATTTCGAACACGACCGAAGATGCCGGTAATCCACATTTTTCGAGACTGTCCTGAATAGAATGAACTAAGTTGGGGTCTTCGAAGCTGTGGCCGGAGAGATTAATGCAGAACTTGGCATCCGCTCCTGTGTTACGGAAGTCCGCCAGAGATTTTATTGCATTTCGGATTACCCAGTGGTCGATGTCCAGCATCAATCCGAAGCGCTCGGCCACCGGCAAGAACGACGACGGCGACACAACCGCACCGTTATCTGGCATGCGCAAGAGTACCTCATAAAGCTCGGGCTGGCCGTTAGCCAGCTTGACGATGGGCTGATAATTAAGGATAAAGTGATCATTCGCAATCGCCTGTTTGATCTTTTGTGACCACCCGGCATATTCCATGATCTCCTGCGTATCGTCGGTACCCGGCGCAAATAAGCTATAGCAGTTGCGGCCTTGCGACTTGGCGCTATAACAAGCCATATCTGCCTGTGTAAGTAGTTCGTCCGGCGTGAATCGGTTGGATTCGATCATCGTGATGCCAATGCTACAGCAGATATTGAAGATCTGTCTCGCTTCTACAAAGTGCACGCCCCGCATAACTCGTATAATCGATCCGGCTAGATCCGACGCACTTTCAGTTGTCACATCCCGCGCGAGAATCGTGAACTCATCCCCGCCGAACCGGCATAGAACGTCCTTATCTTGCAGACAAGCCTTGAGTTTGTCCGCCACTTGTACCAGTAAGCGGTCGCCGGCGGCATGCCCCAACGTGTCGTTAACCAATTTAAACTGATCGAGATCAACAAAAAGCAGTGCACTATTTTCGCCCTCACGTGCTACGCGCCCCGCCTCTTGCTCGAGCGTTTGCGTGAAACGATAGCGGTTGACTAGTCCAGTGAGCTGATCATGATCAGCCAGTTGGCGGAGTGTTTCGTCTCGCTGCTTCAGGGCAGACACTGTTGCATTGAGCGCATCACTGATCGCCACGATTTCCTTATGTCCTGAGCTCTCGACACTGACGTTAATCTCACCACTGGCGAGTTTAGCGAGCGGCTTTTCCAGATTCGACAATGGCCTCAAGGCTCGTTTGAGGATCTGCCTTCCTCCGGCGATCGACACGAACAAGAGCAGGGCGATGATTGCACTACCGAGAACAATATTTTTGACTAGTTCTCCCTGATAGTGTGTAAAGTCTAAGCCGATCTCAAGAAAACCAATAAGCTCAAGCTCCTCCTCCTTTTCTGCATCCAGATCAAATCCGAGCAAACCGTCGGACGGAATGGATCGAATCCAAACGGGCGCGCTTGCACGGATGAATGATCCGCCAACGGCAGGCCGGTCAAACAAATAGGAATTCTCGGGGGCTTGAAGGTCGCTGAGCTGTGTCTTGGTCAGCGAAGGGATCGGTTCGTCCGCGGATCTGGTGCTGTATTCAGCGATAACTTGGCTGTCGCGGGCACTATAGTAACGCACCAAGGCGACTTCAGGGAATTCACTGACGTACCTTTCGATCCCTGCAAATTCTGTCTTGTCATTAGAGATGTACAGTGGCGTACCCAGCTCATCTAGTTTAGTGAGCCAGTCAGTCGCTTGCTTGTAAAAGTAGTCCTCGCTCAGACGGTTTGCCGTCCACCACACACCTGTGACCGCCAATAAATAAACGACGATCCCGAGGCCAAGCTGCAGAAGCTGAACGTGGCCGACGAGGCTGCGGTTGCGCCGGCTGAACCGTGACCGTAACCGGGTCACAAGTCGGTGGACCCGCGACGCCAAGGCCTCGCATTTCTCCTTGAATTGATGACTCTGCAGAAACAAGGGAAAAACTCCTTTTAACCTACTCCAGTACCTCTTCTATCCGTGCGCCGTTGCTAATGACTCACCGTTCATAGATGAGTTCTCGATATTGGTACGGTATTACCAGGCCCAGGCGTTTTGCCATAACAGCATTAATCAGCAGTTGCGTCTTGCTCAGCGGTATCACGTCCGGCCCTGGGATATCCTCTTTTCCCTGCGCCTGGTTTAGTCGAGCCAAAACCTGCGTGACAATGTCAGAATCGCGACTCTTGACGCTTATAAGCCCACCCACCTCGAGTAACTGCGGGTGGAAAACTGAAACCTGTTTACCCTGCCTGACCCCGTAGGACATTATCGTTCGGATCACTTGCCGGCTTAGCACACGATTGTCTGGCAACAACCACAACCCTTGTATCTCGGGAGCAAGGCGCTTGAACATGTACAATGCCTCCTTATCGGAGCCGACGACGCTATGGACTACTCTTACTCCATGCAACTCAGCCGCCCGGCGCGCCTGATCGATTGTATGCTCGTGGTTATCGCCCGTAATCACTCCCACTTGTTGAAGGCTTGGGTCTAGTGCTTTCCAAACCGTGAAGAGATCCGATAGCTGCGGCAACATACTGACGCCCTTCATCCAGGGCGTGACAAGCTCATAATCCTGAAAGTTGAACACCTGGCAGAAGATTACCTGTTTGTCTGACAGCCTACGAGCCGCCCTGGCTGCCGGCAGGCCGACAGCTACCACCTGTTGTTCATCGGATCGCTGGAGTTGGCCCACAATCGTATTGCTGCCATTAAGCTCACCGTTAAGGTTGTACACATTGGCACGTTTTTGAAGCCGCGACGCGAGCTCGTCGGCTACGCGCATATAGGCCGGATTGTCGTTGCTTACCAAAATGGCCACACGCGGCAACGCCTGCGTGCCAGTGGGTTTGAGCGGGGACTCTGGCATAGGTATCGGCTGAGGTTTTGCCTGACTGTCGGGCATCGACGGCTTCGTCGTTTTCGGCTTGGCAGTTTGCGCCG
>JAEKFU010000053.1 GCA_016522385.1 Pseudomonadota bacterium | reverse complement strand
GAACATTTCAAGCTCCCATGGATGGACGGTGTAGCTTCCATCGGCATTGGCATCCTGCTTGCCGGTGTAGCCATCCTCTTGTGTTACGAAACCAAGGCCTTGATCATCGGAGAAGCGGCCAGCGAAGAAATTGTCACCGGAGTGCATGGCATCGCATCGGCCAACCCGGCTGTCATGGTTATCAACGAACTGCGCACCATGCACATGGGCCCGCACGATATTTTGCTGGCGCTTAGTATCGACGTTGACAACGAGCTCCTCGCTGGCCGCATCGAAGATACGACCTACGACATCGAGCGCGAAATCAAGGAACAGTTCCCGGACATCACCCGCGTCTTCATTGAAGTCCAGTCAGCAGCCGATCATGCTGAAGCAGTCTGGAGCAAACAACACGACGCGCCTGGCGATTGACGACGCTTTTTCGGGTCCGGCAGAAAGCGGCGCGCAACCGGCGCCGCTCCAGGTCAGGTAGCTCAAACTCCTACAACTTGCGGAACTTTACCTGCTTTGCCCTGTACCAGCCGTTATTGTGCACCACTGTGCTGCAGGTGGTTTCACCCCGCATCCACTCCTTCAACATGATGCAGAGCCGCCCACGCCGTACGCTCCAGCGTCCGGTATCTCTGGCACTGTTGTAGTTGCCGATTAGCGAACCATCGCGCTTGGCAATGAACACCACCTTGTAGCCCTTGACGATCGCACTGAACTGGCCGGGGAACAATTGGTTGATGGCCCGGGTGCTTAACCGTTCACCGGCGGACGCCTGACCGGCCGCCAGACCGAACAACAAAGTGAAAACTGCAAAAATCCTGCCCAATCCCATGCAACTGATTCCTTGTCAGCATTGAAAACCTAGGGAAAGTCTTGTCAAACCGTCGCTGCTTCATGCAGTTCATGTTATGACGCCCGTCCCGGCAGCGGGCACGTTTGCCCACCAATTGTGATCATTTTGCGACGCAAACGCGATTATGCCACAATACGTCGCAATTTGACCGGCAATTATCGTTTTACCGTTAATAAATCAAACAGTTCGATTAAATTTTTAACAAACTCGCAACTCACATTGCAGCGCAGCAAAGTCGAGCAAAAGTGGCCTTGTTACGCCGAATCACATCAGAACGCCATCATTTTGGCTCAAGGCTTCAAAACGGCACCTCGTCGTCAAGATCACGTGCAAAATTCTGTTCGCGTGGCTTTCCGGCACCAGAGGATTCTATCGGGCTTGATTGGCCGAAGTTGTCACCTCCTCCAAACCCAGCGCTATCGCCGCTGTTGCGGCTGTCAAGCATGGTCAATGCTGAATTAAAGCCCTGCAGCACCACCTCGGTCGAATAGCGCTCCTGGCCGGATTGGTCTTCCCATTTGCGCGTTTGCAGCTGGCCCTCCAGATAAACCTTTGATCCTTTACGCAGATATTGCTCGGCAATGCGGCAAAGACCTTCATTGAAAATCACCACACGGTGCCACTCGGTACGCTCACGGCGTTCGCCGGTCGCCTTGTCGCGCCAGTTTTCGGATGTCGCAACCCGCAGATTAGCGATTGGCCGTCCGTCCTGGGTCTGCCTAATTTCCGGGTCAGCACCCAGATTGCCGATCAGTATCACTTTGTTCACCGAGCCTGCCATTGCCGCTCTCCCTGGTATGGATAATTTTGGTCATGTGCCGGCGACCCTATATAACGTGATTGTCCATCACCACAGTGCTGTCTCAATTGTCCACAGGCAGCGCCGGCAATCTGCTGATGTTCTAATTTTGTTCTTACCATATCGGCCAATGGCCAGCAAGTGGTATCATCGATATGTACCTACACATTCTTGCACAGGATGATCCCGATGATACGAGAGTTGCACACCGATACCGCTCCCCAACCCTTCTCAAACTACAGCCAGGCGGTCGAAGTGCCGCCGGGCCACCGACTTGTTGCCGTTTCAGGACAGGTTGGAGTCGATCCGCAAGGCCATCTGGCCGAAAATGAAGCCGGTCAGCATGAGCAGACCTGGCGCAACGTTCTGGCGATCTTGCAGACCGCAGGGTTGGGTCCGGATGACATTGTTGCGGCCACCGGCTACATCACCGGCCCCGAAGGCGTGCCGACATTCCGGTCTGTACGCGATCAGATGCTCGGCGGCGCAAAACCTGCCTCCACCCTGCTCATCGTCTCCGGATTGGCCGATCCAGACTGGAAAGTCGAGATTACCGTCTTGGCGGCAGCGCCTGCCGCGTGACAAAACAACGGCGGCGACCATAGTGCGGTTGCATAGAATCCGGATAGCCGACAAGCATGAGTCAAGCCTTCGACTGCGCAAGATGCCCGGGCTATTGCTGCTCTTACCCGGTTATTGTCGTGACCAAGCGCGATTTGACCCGCATTGCCAAGCATCTCGGCATTGATGAACCAACCGCGCAGGAACGTTATTGCCGTGCCGATCATGGCTACAAGCGTATCATGAAGCGTAAGAAGGATGAGCATTTTGGCCGGATCTGCCAGTTCTTCGATACCGAAGCCCGTAATTGCACGATCTACCAGGCTCGGCCCGCGACTTGCCGGAACTATCCCGGAGATCGCTGCGGGTATTGGGATTTCCTAGTCTTTGAGCGTGAGGGACAGAAGGACGAGAACTACATCTCAACAACCTGGCATGACGAGGACTAAAGCATGATCCAGAAGGCTTGAAGCATTTGTCTGATAAGAACGTGCTCAAATTCAACAAGTTTGCAGACGATACACGGGTCGTGAGGTCAATATGATCAGATCTTGTACTAAGACCTAGCCGGCGGCTTGTTGCCCGCCCTCCTCCATCCGATTGATTTCATCCAAGAACACGTCACCGAACGCCTCAAGCTTGACCGCGCCGACACCATGTACACAGGCCAGTTCGTCTGCCGATTTTGGCGCCCTTGAAGCCATTTCAATGAGCGTCCTGTCGTGAAAGATGACATAGGCCGGAACACCGCGTTCACTTGCCAGCCGGTAGCGCAATGCCTTCAATCGGGTCAGCAAATCGCTTGCCCCGGCATCCATGGCAGCCGGGTCTACGACGGCTTCGGGTTTCAACGGCTTGGCCGTCCGCTTCGTGGGCGTACCAAGTGTGATCGGCCGGTAATTGAACGTGGCCTCGCCCTTGAGCAACGACCTACCCTTTGCGGTAATCGACAAGCCGCCGTAGCCCTTGATGTCGATCTGCAGAAACCCGGCCGCCACGAGTTGGCGGATCAGTGATGACCAGGCCTTGCGTGGCATGTCTGAGCCGATGCCGAAGGTCGGCAACCGTTCGTGGCGCGCGCGAACAATTTTTTCAGTCGCCGTGCCACGTAACACATCAATGATATGTGCGCTGCCATAGATTTGCCCCGTCCGGTAAACCGCCGACAGGATTTTCTGTCCTACGATCAAGCCGTCTCTCAGCTCCCCAGGATCAAGGCACACATCACAATTGCCGCATGGTTCGGAAGCTTCGCCGAAGTAGTCCAATAACGCCACCCGCCGGCAGGTCGGGCTTTCGCAATAGGCAATCAGCGCATCAAGCCGCTTGTGCTCACGCCGTTTGCGGGCCTCATTACCGCCCTCTTCCTCAATGAACACCCTTCGCATACGCAGATCATCGAGGCCATACAACATGCACGCCTCGGCCGGCGCACCATCCCGCCCGGCACGGCCGAACTCCTGGTAATAGGCCTCAATGCTGCCCGGCAGGTCAGTGTGGAACACAAACCGCACATCCGCCTTGTCGACCCCCATGCCAAATGCGATGGTTGCCACGATGATTACACCGGTCTCGCTCATGAACCGGTTCTGATTGTCCTGCCGGTCCCTCGCACCCATGCCCGCATGATACGCGAGCGCTGTATGGCCGTTATCGTTGAGCAGCGCCGCTGTTTGCTCGGTTTTCTTGCGCGACAGGCAGTAGACAATACCGTCTTGGCCCCTGTGCTGGTCGACAAACTCAAGCAACTGTGCCTTCCAGTTGTTCTTGGCAGCCACTTTGAGATGGATGTTAGGCCGGTCAAAACCGTGCACAAAAACATCGCCGCCACGGCCAAACAGCTTGTCGGCAATATCTTGGCGCGTCACCTCATCAGCACTCGCCGTGAACGCGGCAATCGAGGTGTCGGGAAACAGCTCGCGCAACTGCGACAGCATCTCATATTCCGGGCGAAATGCGGCTCCCCATTGTGAAATGCAATGCGCCTCGTCGATAGCGAAAAGCGATATCGGCAACTCGCCGATTGCGGAAAGCATGTCGGGCTTCATCAGTCGCTCCGGCGACACATAGAGCAGCTTGAGTTCGCCGGCTACTGCCGACCGCCAGATCTCGGCATTGGTTTGAAAGTCCTGGGTGGAGTTCATCGTAGCTGCAGCAACACCTGCCAAATGCAGACCCGCGACCTGGTCCTGCATCAGGGCCACCAGCGGGGACACCACGATTGCGACACCATCACTGGCCAGGGCGGGCACCTGGTAACACAAGGATTTGCCTGAGCCGGTCGGCATGACTGCCAGCACATTGCGGCCAGACAGGATAGCATCGACGACATCTCGTTGACCCGGCCGAAAGTCATCGAAACCGAACACTTCGTTCAGCACCTGATCGGCCTCTCTCATCGCGTGTTGAGACTCACTTGCTCTTTGTTTCAGCAATCATATCGAGTACAGGATCAAGCGCGGTGCCAGGCGTGTTGAGATACCAGCCGCCATCAACCGGAATCACCGTGCCGTTGACATAGCTCGCCATATCAGACCCCAGGAACAGGCAGATATTGGCCATGTCGGCTTTCTGGCCAATTCGTTTCAGCGGCACAGACGCTACAACCCTGTCCATATCATCAGGTGTCGGCGCCAGCCGTCGCATGCCCTCGGTGTCCTCGATCGGTCCGGGAATCACTGAATTGACGCGAATGCCCTCCGGACCCCATTCGAGCGCCAGAGTCTTGGTGACCATGTCGACACCGGCCTTAGCAGCACACACGTGCGACTGTCCCGTCATCGCCACTACCGCCTGCGGTGCCGAGATGTTGATCACTGACGCACCCGGCTTTTTTAGTCGCGGATATCCTGCCGTCATGACGTGGTGGGTGCCGAGCAGATCGATTTCCAGCACCGATCTAAAGCCATTTGACGAAATGTCATTTGCCCGCGCCGGAAAGTTCCCAGCGGCACCGGACACCAGCACGTCGATTTCGCCGAACCGCTCGGCACATTGCGCGAACGCCGCATCAACCGCATCCATTTCGCGCACATCGGCACTACAGCCATCCGCCTCGGCACCTGCAGCTTTCAGCCTTCCAACCGCAGCGGCGACCTTGTCGGCACTGCGGCTGATCACAAAAACCTGCGCGCCGGCTTCGGCAAAGCCTGTGGCGATTCCCAGATTGATGCCACTTGTTCCGCCGGACACGAATACCGTTTTGCCGGTGTAGTCGAATGTCATGAATATCGCCTGATAGGTTGAGCCGCTGGTGCATTATTGATCAGCGCACTCAAATGGTCCATGGCCTAGCGTCTGTTGAGATCCAGGTTGTGGCCTTTTCTAACAATTACATGCTCCACTTCACGAGACGGCGGAGGAATCCCGGGGCATATTGATTCAATATGACCCGATCGTGCGCCGGAGGTGCAAGTTGCGGATAACCGATACATACTGACATTTCCAGTCAGCATGGCATGATATGGTGAGTAATGCCGCGCCGACCGGCCGCATCGCCATTGCCCACGTTCTTATTTTGGTCTAATCCGTCGACATGTCCGAACAGAACCGAGTTATCCGCGTTCAAGGTGCCCGCGAGCACAATTTGAAAAACATATCGCTGGAATTGCCGC
>JAEKFU010000631.1 GCA_016522385.1 Pseudomonadota bacterium | reverse complement strand
CTTCAGAACCCACCAACAGCCGTGTCAGATCATACCCGGCCGAGGACTTTTTGGCCCGCCGTCCGGTTGTGACGATTTCACCATCAGGCATCACGACCGTCAGACTCATCACATTGTCTCTCATCGTCCCGTAGCGCACAGCATTGGTACCTGATGCGCGCGTTGCCGCCATGCCACCAAGACTGGCATCGGCACCGGGATCGATCGGAAAGAATAATCCGGTGTCACGCAGATGGCTGTTGAGTTGCTTGCGGGTCACGCCAGCCTCAACCCGGCAGTCGAGATCTTCCGGATTGACCTGGAGAATCCGGTTCATCCTCGACAAATCCACCGAAATGCCACCAAATGGTGCTGTGATGTGCCCTTCCAGCGACGTGCCCGTCCCGTAAGGCACGACAGGAATATGATAGCGGGCACAAATACGCACCAGCTCGCTCACTTCTTCGGTGCTTTCGACGAAGGCCACGGCGTCTGGCGCATGGCATTTGTGCCAGGTCAGATCGTCGCCATGCTGCTCGCGCACCGCACTGGACGTGCTCAACCGCTCTCCGAGCAGTTCAAATAGCGCCGCAATCGCCTGGCCACTCGAATTGTGTTTCAAACCTGATATCCTTGCCATGAACGTCTCACAACGGTGCGTCTTTACGAGCCTGTCACGGCTCTGCTATGGCTCGAAATAATAACCGATAGATGTGGCTCTGCGCAGCATTTTTCAAAAAGGACTTTCGGATGCCCGATCAAGTCGCGCCTTTTACCTGCGGACCCCAGACCATCAAAGACGAATGGATCGACTATAACGGTCATTTCAATATGGGATACTACGGCGTGCTTTTCGATATATGCGCCGATGACGCATTCGAATTTATCGGTCTCGGACCGCAGTATCTGAAAACTGGGTACTCGTTCTATACGCTTGAGGCCCATATCAGCTATTTGCGTGAGATGCATGCCGGCGATGCAGTCGAGGTGAAGTTTCGAATTCTCGATTATGATGCCAAGCGCATTCATTATTTCGAAGAGATGTACCACGCGGAACAAGGCTGGCTGGCTGCAACGCTCGAAGGAATTTGCATACACGTTGACATGAAAGTGAAGAAGTCGGCACCTTTTCCGGACAATCTGCTTGCTAATATTGCAGCAATGCACGATGCCCACAAAGGCCTCGAGGCCCCGCCGCAGGTCGGCCGTAAGATCGGAATTGTACGCAAATCCGGTTAGGACACGTCATGTTAAATCGGCAACCTTGATCCATTATGCCGCAATTGCCAGGACGGTGGGTGTCATGAACGGCCTGAAGGCCAGCATTATTGGGTTCTTGAGCGAGCGAACAGTGCCGTCCGTGCGCACGATGCTCGCAACCCGCCAGCCACTTGTCTGGCTGCTTGCGCTGATCATCGGCACTGTCGGCGCCTATGCAATTCTGGCCTTTCGCTGGTTGATCGGCGCAGTACAGTGGCTGTGGCTCGGCCACGAAGGCGAGAACTATCTGTCAACGCTCGCCAGCTTCAGGGCACCCTGGGTGATCATGGCATCGTTGATCGGTGGCGGACTTGTTGTCGGGTTAATTTTGCGATTTGCCACCTCCTCTCATCGAACGCACGGTATCGCCGACGTCATCGAAGCTCGCGCCATTCACGGCTCCAATATTCCTTTAAGACGCGGCCTGATCAGCGCACTGGTCTCAGCCATCTCGCTTGGCGCCGGCGCCAGTGCCGGGCGTGAAGGCCCAGCTGTTCACCTTGGCGCCTCAATCGCCTCGTGTCTGGAACGCCAGTTTGACCTACCCAGTGCGGCCAGACGGGTTCTGCTGGCGTGCGGTGCGGCGGCCGCGGTCTCGGCCTCCTTCAATGCGCCGATCGCGGGCGTGCTTTTTGCCCATGAAGTCATTCTCGGTCACTATGCCTTGACCGCTTTTGTGCCGACGGTCATCGCGGCTGTCGTCGCAACACTGATCACCCGCGTGCATCTCGGTGATTTTCCAGCATTCATCATCCCGGAATACCATATCGCGTCTTATTGGGAGTTTCCTGCCTTCGCCCTGCTAGGTATCACATGCGGCCTGGTCGCCGTCGGGTTCCTGCTCTCTATGATGGCGAGCGACTGGGCGGCGCAAAGAGTCAATTTGCCGATCTGGTTGCGTCCAGTCATCGGCGGTGCCCTCGTTGGTGCAATCGCCATCTTCGTGCCCGAGGTTATCGGTGTCGGTTATGAGGCGACCAACCTGGCCTTGCGCGAAAAATACACACTCATGTTCCTGTTTGTGCTCTTGTTTGCAAAGACTGCTGCAACGGCAATCACATTGGCAAGTCGGTTCGGTGGCGGCGTCTTTTCGCCGTCGCTTTATCTTGGCGCCATGGCGGGTGGCGCCTTTGGCATCATCGCCGCCTCTGTGTTTCCCGCCTATGCTTCGGGATATGGCGTTTACGCCATTCTCGGTATGGGTGCCGTTACCGGCGCGGTACTCGGCGCACCAGTCTCGACGGCCATGATCGTCTTTGAACTCACCGGTGGTTACGAAATGACCATCGCATTGCTCTTGTCTGTCTCCATTGCATCAATGATCATGCAGGCTCTCATCGGGCAAAGCTTTTTTGGCTGGCAATTGTCGACCCGCGGTCTGTATCTTGGCGATGGTCCGCATCGGCGCATCATGCGCACCTGGAAAGTCGCTGAATTCATGACCAGCCTAACCACCGAGGAGGCTGAGAACCCCATCGAACTCGGTGCTGACGACCTGCATCTGACACCGGATGACACGCTTGAAGTCGCTTTACGCGCCTTCGATTCAACCGGGTACACCCGCATTCCGGTGTTTGATTCAAATCACATGACCCGCCAAATCGGTTGGGCGGATTACACCAAGGCCGTCACGACGTTCAACGCCGCACTGATCGAAGCCAACGTCGAAGAGCACAGATAGTCAGAGCATATTGCGTTGTCTGTTGAAATTCACCAGCTGATCAACCCGATTATGGCACCGGTGAGCAATGTTGTCAGTGTCCCGGATATGATGGTTTTGGGGCCCAGCTTTACAATGTCGTCATACCGTTCGGGACACATGGCAACCAAGCCACCCGTCATGATGCCAAGTGAACCGAAATTGGCAAAACCGCACAGGGCATAGGTGAGGATCAGCCTCGAACGTTCACCGATCACTTCTGGCGGTGTCGCGGCAAGTTTCAAATAGGCCAGCAGTTCGTTTAAAACCGTCTTGATGCCGATTAACTCGCCGGCGGCGATCGCCTCACCCCAAGGCACACCGATGACAAAAGCCAGCGGTGCGGCAAACCAGCCAAGAGTGCGCTCAACTGTGAGGTCGAGACCGAACGGTGAAGTAACTCCAGCTACAATCAGATTGGCAAGCGCAACAAGCGCCACCATGACAATGAGCATTGCGGTCACATAGGCCAGCAATTTCAACCCGTCCTGCGTCCCGCGCGCTACTGCATCCATCGCCGATTGAGGCGCATCTTCAAGAAACACGCCACCGTCCTCACCAGCCGTGTCATACCCCGTCGGCACCATGATACGCGCAAGCGCCAGAGCGCCGGGCGCGCTGATGATCGAGGCAATCAGAATATGCCCAGTCGCACCCGGCAAGCTTGGCTCGAGAAGCGATGCATACAACACCATCACGGTGCCTGCCACGGTGGCCATGCCGACGGTCATCACCGCAAACAACGGACCGCGGCCCATCTTGCGCAAAAAGGGACGGATCAGCAGCGGAGCTTCGACCATGCCGACAAAGATGTTGGCTGCAGAGGACGTGCCCAACGCGCCACCTATTCCCATTGTGCGCTCCAGCATGTAAGCAAACGCCCCAACAATCCGCTGCAATACGCCCCAATGATAAAGCAACCGGGATAGAACCGACACCAGCAGGATCAGCGGCAAGGCCTGCAAGGCCAGCACAAATCCGTTTTCAGGATGGGTAGTTTCAAAAGGGGCGCTTCCACCGGCCAGATAGCCGAACACTAATTGGGTCCCTGCATTGGTCGCCTCTTGTAAAGCCGCAACCCCGCGGGACAACAATTGGAGCAACCAGCGGATCTGTGGCACCAGCACCAAGAGGACAGCGATCGCGATCTGCAAGCCAATAGCGACGCTGGCAATCCTGAGCGCCTGCCGCCAACCGAGCTCATTGCGTGCTTCGCTGAGAATCCAAGCGATTAGCGGAATCAATGCAATTCCCAACAGACTTTGTAGATTTGCCAGCACGCCCACCGTATCCTCTTTCGGCGTCCACTGCCCGAGCAACAAACTAGACTAACCGATGCCGCTGACAACAGGTGAAAGATGAAAAGGCGCGATTCAATTCTCGCTCCGGGAAGCGGTTGGCAGTCGCGCGTGCCCAATCTGCTTTCTCGCCTGCTTGAGGCCGGCACCACGGGTTATCCGACATCTGAAAAAAGCTACCTCATCGCCACCAATGTCACAGGTTACCTCGCCACATTATCATCCCTCAGCTATGCCGTGACCTATACGCTGCAAGACTACAGCAGTCTGCGTATGCTGGTCTTTGGCAATCTCATCTCGGCGGTGCTGACCGCATCGGTTCCGCTCGTCCACCGCTTCGGCCGTATCGTCGGTGGTCTGTTGCTGACGGTGACGATCTTTTCAACGATCTTCTATTTCACAGCGGTCTTGGGAAGAGAATCCGGCATTCAGCTCAACTATCTCGGTGCGGCGGCAATTGCATTTCTGGTTCTGGGGATTGAACGTATTTGGCTGGTCGCCAGTATAATTTCAGGTGCCGCCATTCTGCATCTTACCGCCTGGTTCCTGTTTCCCAGCGAACAAACTCAACTGCAGATACCCCAGTCGTTCTTATCTCGAATCTACGTGTTCTCGGCGCTGTCGATCATGACGATCATTTCACTGGTCGTTTATTACGTGTTTCAACTGTTGAAGCGCGAGCAGGAGCGCTCCAATTCCCTGCTGCTCAACATAATGCCGGACATCATTGCCGAACGCCTGAAGGTTGATCCGGACAGCACGATCGCCGAGCAGCACGAGGACGCATCGGTTCTGTTTGCCGATCTTACCGGGTTCACACCGCTTGCCGGAGAGCTTGGGCCACAGAGGATTGTCGCCCTTCTTGACGAGATATTTTCTGCGTTTGACGCCGAAGTTGCACGGATCGGCGTCGAAAAGATCAAGACGATTGGTGATGCCTATATGGTCGTTTCGGGGGCTCCAACCGACCGCCCGGACCACGCTGGGGCGCTGGCCGAACTTGCACTGGCCATGCTCGCCGCCACCAACCGCATTTCGCTGCACAGTGGGCATGAATTGCGCATACGCGTCGGCATTGCAACTGGTCCAGTCATGGCGGGCGTCATCGGGCGCACCAAGTTCGCCTATGATGTATGGGGTGAGACGGTCAATCGGGCGGCGCGATTAGAAGCGTATGGCCAGCCGGGCGTCATCCTGATGGACGACGCGACAGCGGCGATACTTTCGGCCCAGTTCAACTGCCAACCACACAGCAAAATTGATCTGAAGGGAATTGGTCCGACCGAGACATGGATCTTGCAGGACCGCAAGCATCACTAAGTGTTGCGGCTAGAGCGTTTCTTTCTCATGTGGAATCATTTGACCGCGTTTCTGCGTCTGCTGGCTAGGCGTGCTTCGCGCCATGGTCTGGTTGACCACAAGCGGAGCATAACGACGTCCAGCGGGCGCAGGAACACGGCCTTCGGTGGCCCAAATCCGGCCATCGGACGTCATTACGAAACTTGCCCGATGACCCACATCGCGCTGCGTTCCGTAACTAGCCGAGTGACCGGATTTGGACCATCAAATGGTTCCACATGAGAAAGAAACGCTCTAGCGTGTCGACGCTAATTCGACTCGCGCTCATCGCCCTGATAGGGATCGGCAGCTTGATTGCCCTGCATGCTTGGTATGGCGCCTGACGATTTTGGCACCTCTCTGTCTAATTCGCGATCATCCGGCATAGAATGTTCTCGCAAGGCTTTGCTTGCGCCGGAGTTCGGTGTCGAGCGTTGCGGCACAGTATTGGTTTGCGCATCCGCTTCAGTTTTCGGAACCACGGCTGTTTCGGAACCCGGTTCCGGCTTGCCACTCCAGCTGTCATCATAATCACCGACTTCGTCGCCCAGTTCCTGATCGGTCTTAATTTCGCCGACTGCGTCGGCTTCGCCAGTTGTAGATGCAGCGCTATCGCCGTCGTCGACGTTAGCGTTGACCTTTTCGTTCAATTCGGGCTTTTCGGTAACGGGCTCCGAAACGGCAACGGGATCGCGCACCAGCCGGCTGCTAACAGTCCAGGTGATGCTCAGGATTCCTGCAACGGTAGCAATCATTGCCAAGACGATGAGAGTGGTCTTAAGTGTCACGCCCTGTACCAACTCTGTACTACTTACATCCCCGCCCTGGTTTGAGACATTCCCGTGCAGTACCCAAACACACGAATGTGACCGAGCGCACGACTTGTGCCCAAATTTTGTCCGCATTTCGGGACACCGGATAATTCTCAGACATCCGGTCGATTCTCCCTATCCGGATGCTATATAAGCCGTGGTGTGAGAATCAATTAGACATCCGGATGACTACAAAACCGATTGACATTGACGACTTTGATGACGAAGCGCGGACACCGCCAGCACCCGGCGGACTGGCCGAGCGTGCCATGGCAGGCACTGGAGCGGCCTATCTCGAGAAACTCAATGCCGAACAGCGCGCAGCGGTTCTTGCCAATGACGGGCCCTTGTTAGTGCTGGCGGGTGCCGGCACTGGCAAGACCCGTGTACTCACCACACGGCTTGGCCATCTGCTCGCCACCGGCAAGGCCTGGCCAGGCCAGATCTTGGCTGTCACGTTCACCAACAAAGCCGCCCGCGAAATGAAGGATCGCATCGGCACACTGATCGGCGGTGTGGTAGAGGGCATGACCTGGCTTGGCACCTTTCACTCCATTGGCGTGAAGATCCTGCGCCGCCACGCAGAACTGGTCGGCCTCAAATCTGATTTTGCCATTCTGGACACCGACGACCAGATTCGTCTGCTCAAACAAATCATAGCCGCCGACAATGTAGACGAAAAACGTTGGCCGGCCCGGCTGCTGGCGGGCTACATCGATGGTTGGAAGAACCGTGGCCTGTCACCGGACAAGGTGCCTGCCGGCGAAGCTGACGCATACGGTAACGGCAAAGGCGGTAAATACTACAGACAATACCAGGAACGCTTGAAAATTCTCAATGCGTGCGATTTCGGCGACCTGCTGCTTGAATGCCTGCGTTTGTTTCAGGAAAACACCGATGTTCTTGCCGACTATCAGCGGCGCTTCAAGTACATACTGGTGGATGAATACCAGGACACCAATGCGGCACAGTATCTCTGGCTGCATCTCTTGGCTCAGGGCCACAGAAACATTTGTTGCGTTGGCGATGACGATCAGTCGATCTACGGCTGGCGCGGCGCCGAAGTGGATAATATTCTACGGTTTGAAAAGGACTTCCCCGGCGCACAGGTCATCCGCCTGGAGCAGAATTACCGATCAACACCACATATCCTGGCGGCTGCCTCGGGCCTGATCAGCCACAATGAAGGCCGCCTTGGCAAAACCCTCAAGACCGATGCAACCGACGGTGAAAAGATCACATTGCGTGGCCATTGGGACGGCGATGAAGAAGCCCGTGCCATCGGAGATGATCTGGAAAGTGCCCAAGTGAAAGGGGCCAAGCTCGACAAATGCGCGATCCTGGTGCGGGCCTCGTTCCAGATGCGGGCCTTTGAGGACCGCTTTATCACGCTGGGCTTGCCCTATCGCGTCATCGGCGGTCCGCGGTTTTATGAGCGCGCCGAAATCCGAGACGCCATGGCCTATTTCAAGGTGACGATGTCACCCGACAATGATCTTGCGTTTGAGCGTATCATCAATGTGCCAAAGCGTTCGATCGGCTCGACGTCCGTCAGAAAGATGCACGAATTTGCCCGCGCCGGCGGCCTGTCACTCTACCGTGCCGCATCGACTATGGTGGAAACCGATGAATTTACTGCGAAGACACGCAACAGCCTGCAGAACCTGCTCGACAGCTTCTCTCGCTGGCGCGCCACCTCAACGGGCGTACCGCACACCGAACTAGCCGAGATCATTCTTGACGAGTCCGGATATACCGAAATGTGGCAGAACGACAAGTCGGCCGATGCCAGTGGCAGGCTCGAAAACCTAAAAGAACTCGTCCGATCTATGGGCGAGTTTGAGAACATGGCCGGATTTCTTGAACATGTCTCACTGATCATGGACGCCGACACCTCGCAATCCGATGACAAGGTCAACATCATGACACTGCACTCAGCAAAGGGGCTGGAATTTGATACTGTCTATCTGCCCGGCTGGGAGGAAGGACTGTTTCCGCACCAGCGCGCGCTCGATGAAAGTGGCCACGCTGGTTTAGAGGAAGAACGCAGGCTTGCCTATGTCGGCATCACCCGTGCCAAACGACATGCAGTTATTTCGTTTGCCCAAAACCGCCGTGTCCATAATTTGTGGCAGTCGGCCCTGCCCTCACGCTTTATCGACGAACTGCCGGAAGCCAACGTCGACGCCGATACCTCGTCATCCGGTTTTGGCCTTGGCTCATATGGAGATGAAGCCTTTGGCGGTTCGCGATTTGACAACCTGAGCCCGTTTTCCAACAGCTATGCGACACCAGGCTGGCAACGCGCCCAGGAACGCCACGCGAGTGGCCAGGCCATGCGCAGCGCGCCGCGCATCATCGAAGGCGAGCTGACCGCCCGTGATACGTCAGACGCGGTGCACTTCGATATTGGTGAACGCATCTTTCACCAGAAATTCGGCTACGGTCGCATCACTGCAGTCGATGGCAACAAGCTGACCATCGATTTCGAGAAAGCCGGTGAAAAGCGCGTGCTCGATTCCTTTGTTGAGCGCCCATAGTCAAATGACCGGCAGCAATGAACGTGTATTGCGGGCAACCGGTTATCGCATGGCAGCAGCAATTGCGCTGGTCTCGGCAGTTGTATTGTGGGCACATCCGGCAATGTCCCAAACCAGTGTCGAAAGGCAGTTCCAGAATTGGCTAGAGAATGACATCTGGCCCAAGGCTAGGTCGCTCGGCGTCTCGCGTAAGACATTTCGCACCGCGACCAGGGGCATCAAGTTGAACTGGAAGCTGCCCGATCTGCGGCCACCCGGGAGCGCTGATGTGGTGCCCAAGAAGCAGTTCCAAGCCGAGTTTTTGAGCCCTGCACGCTACTTCAAACAGTCGCGTCTCAACAATCTCGTCGCCATCGGCGGCCGTCACTTGAAGACGTGGCAAAAAACCCTTGATACCATTGAACGCCGCTATGGTGTTCCTCGCCGCATTGTCATTGCCATCTGGGGACGCGAGTCGGCGTTTGGCCGCGCATCGATCCCGCACAATGCAATCCGCTCTTTAGCGACCGAAGGATTCATGGGGCGCCGCAAGACGTTCTTCGAGCGTGAGTTTCTTGCCGCGCTTCA
>JAEKFU010000019.1 GCA_016522385.1 Pseudomonadota bacterium | reverse complement strand
TCATCCTGACCGTTTCGACCTGCGGTGTGCTAATCGAGATCACGGCGTTCTCGGCCGTCATGGAGCCGACTTCGAACAGTCCTTCGGAAATAGTGCTGACGTTTTTGAAAACCATCGTTTCAGCGGTCAGGTCCTGGCGTACGTCTTCGCCATTCTGTTGGAAATTCTGCATCAAAAGCTTGAGACCGGTGATCGTCACAGTGCCGTCGGCATCCGTGGTCAAGGACTGGTGGTTAGGTCGCTCACCGCCCAACTCGGCAAATGTGTCATAGAGCGCCTTGACGACGTCCGGTTCATCTTCGGCGTGCAACGGACCGGCAGCGGTCAGGGTCAGAACGACAACAAGCAAGATCGATTTCGCGCCGATTTTTAGGGTCATTCATAGGTCCTCAAGTTGTTTGTTTCCGGCCTGTCGCACTTGTTGCGCAGTCCTGCTAAGCTCGACGCCCGCACGCAGTTTGTTATGAACCATCTGGAATTGCAAATGCCACGTTCTGTCAGCGACGACCTGCGCCAAAGCGCGCTTCACTATCACAGCGAACCGTATCCCGGCAAACTCGAGATCCATGCGACCAAGCCGCTGTCGAACCAGCGCGATTTGGCGCTTGCCTATTCGCCGGGCGTCGCGGCGGCCTGCGATGATATCGCCGTTGACCCCGCCAGAGCCGGCGATTTAACCGCGCGCGCCAATCTCGTGGCGGTGATATCAAATGGCACTGCTGTTCTCGGGCTCGGTGATATCGGGCCGCTGGCTTCCAAACCGGTGATGGAGGGAAAGGCTGTGCTGTTCAAGAAATTCGCTGGCATAGATGTCTTCGATCTCGAGGTAGACGCTACGGATGCCGATCGGTTCTGTAACGTCGTGGCAGCGCTTGAGCCGACGTTCGGCGGCATCAACTTGGAAGACATCAAGGCGCCTGAATGTTTCGAAGTTGAGAATCGGTTGAAGGCCGAGATGAATATCCCGGTCTTTCATGACGATCAGCACGGCACTGCCATCATCGTCGCAGCTGGGGTGCTAAACGCCATGGAACTGGCCGGCAAGAGCCTCGACAAGGTCAAACTGGTCGCCTCCGGTGCCGGTGCAGCTTCGCTTGCCTGTCTGGCGCTGTTGGTTTCGCTCGGCATCAAGCGCGACAACATCTGGATCAGCGATATCGAAGGAGTCGTCTATGAGGGGCGAAAGAAGGGCATGAACAAATGGATGGCGCCCTACGCCCAAAAGACCGATGCACGCACTCTCGGCGATATTGTCGATGATGCCGATATCTTTCTTGGTCTGTCGGCGGGCGGTGTTCTGAAAAAAGAGATGGTTTCCCGCATGGCCAATAAGCCGTTGATCATGGCGCTTGCCAATCCCGACCCGGAAATCTTGCCGGAAGACGCCCGGTCGGTCAAACCCGATGCGATGATCTGCACTGGTCGATCCGATTATCCCAACCAGGTCAATAACGTACTCTGCTTTCCGTACATATTTCGCGGCGCGCTCGATGTCGGCGCGACCACAATAAATGAGGACATGAAACTGGCCGCCGTGCAGGCCATCGCCGCCTTGGCCCATGAAGCCACCTCAGATGTTGCGAGCAAGGCGTACGGAGATGAACTGGGCGTCTTCGGTGCCGACAGTCTGATCCCGACACCCTTCGATCAGCGCCTGATCCTGCGCATTGCGCCCGCAGTGGCAAGAGCCGCGATGGATTCCAAAGTCGCGACGAGACCGATCGACGATCTAAAGCTGTATGAAGAGCGCCTGATCCGTTTTGTATTCCGCTCCGGCTTTATTATGAAACCGGTTTTCGCTTCAGCGCAAAGACATCGGCAACGTGTGATCTATGCCGAAGGTGAGGACGAACGGGTTCTGCGCGCCGCCCAGACCGCGATCAACGAGGGCTTGGCCGATCCGGTCCTTGTAGGACGCCCGGAAGTGATTGAAAATCGCATCGAGCGCCACGGCCTCAAGATCGCACCAGGCAAGGATTTCGAAGTCGTCAATCCCGAAAGCGACAGCCGTTATCGCGACTATGTCGACACCTATCTTGAGCGCACCTGCCGGCAGGGCGTGACGCCCGACATCGCCCGTACGGTTGTGCGGACCAAGACGACAGTCATTGCAGCCCTCGCCGTGCATCGCGGCGACACCGATGCCATGATCTGCGGCCTGAGTGGCCGCTTCCACAGGCACCTCGAACATGTTCGCGAGGTTATCGGGCTGGCCGATGCAACTCGCGATTTTTCGACAGTCAATCTACTGATCCTTAGTCGCGGTGCATATTTTTTTGCCGACACATTTGTGTCGTGCGACCCCACCGCTGAAGAAATTGCCGAGATGGCCAAGTTCACCGCCATCCAGGTTTCCAGGTTTGGCATCGAACCAAAGGTCGCTCTGTTATCCCATTCGAACTTCGGTTCGGAACCCGACGAGGGTTCAGTGAAAATGCGCGATGCTCTGGAAATTCTGCATCGTGAGGCACCGGATCTCGAAGCCGAAGGCGAGATGAACGGCATCGATGCGCTGAATGAAGCCGTACGGCAGCGTGCGTTCCCGCATTCGCGTCTTACCGGTGAGGCCAATGTACTGATTTTCCCAAATCTCGACGCAGCCAATATTGCTCATCAGCTGGTAAAGGAACTGGGTGAGGCCACGCCGGTTGGACCAATGCTGCTGGGTGCCGCCAAGCCGGCGCATATTCTCACGCCGTCCGTTACCGCGCGCGGTGTCGTCAACATGACCGCTCTTGCTGCCGTTGACGCCCAGCAACGCGCTGAGGAATAGGGGCTTGACGAGTGTTGCCAGCGATGAGGCCGCAGGGGCCCCAGTTGCCGCCATACTGATGTTTGTGGCCGGGCTCTTTCTGGCCGCCACCAACGGTGCCATAATGAAGCAGCTGACGGATACGCTGCCGACGGTAACGATCATCTGGGGACGCTATGCCGTTTATCTATTGATCATGCTGCCCTTCGCATTGCCGGTCTACGGCCGGTCTATTCTGCGGCCCCCCGACATGTCACTGCAATTGATTCGCGTTACGTTAATGCTCGTCGGGACTTGGTGCTTCGTTACCGGCGTCGCCGATTTGGTCTATGCGGATGCAATTGCCATTCTCTATGTCTACCCTTTTGTCATCATCGCCCTGTCGCCGTTATTCCTCGGTGAGCGCGTATCGCGGGCGGCATGGCTGTGCGTTGCAACCGGGTTCGCCGGCGTGTTGACCGTCATGCGCCCCTCACTGGACATCACTGGCATCCCAGCGCTATTTGTCCTGGCGGCCGGCATCTTCCTGGGTGGCCATTTGGTCGCGACCCGCTTGCTGGTTCGCGCCAAGTCTCCACTAATCACATCGACCTATACGGCATTGATAATCACCGCAGTGACCAGCGTCGTCGTGCCTTTTGAATGGCAGGGCTTGTCAGGCCATCAGATCGCGCTCGTCATCGCCATGGGCACGGTAAGTGCAGCCAGCCAGTATTTGATGCTGATGGCGTTCTCGCGAGCGCCGGCCCCGGTGCTGGCGCCGTTCTCTTACAGTGAAATCCCCGGCGCCGCGGTCATCGGCATCATCGCATTCAGTGAAATGCCCGACGCAATTGCCTGGTTCGGCATTGCTGTCATTGTCACTTCCGGTGTCATCATTGCAAAACTGTCCGGCTCCAAGGCGCAACCGCCGCGCCCACGCCAGCCGGTACCTTAGTCAAGAGCGCGTGCGTTTTCCTTGAATGCCCGGCGAAAAAGGCCTACATGGCACCACAACAAGCCGGCAGCATGTTAAACTCCAGCTTGTCATTTGTGACCAGCGCGTCACAAGCCATTGCCGCCGCAAGGTGGTAAGAGGTCCCGGGGCAGCTTGGGGTTGGCAAGTCGAAGGTCCGCATGGGCCGGTTTTTTTGTGTGTCCGGATACCTGTCTCCCGGATTGGATTCATCTACTGGTTGGGGAGGGTCCCTAAAGTGACTGAACGAGCCCCTTGCCAATTGGGGATGGACTTGGCTGAGCCAAGCACCGCCCAAACGGAAAATTTTATGGTCATCACCGATGGTGAAATGTCACCCTATGATCCAGGCGACGCCAAGGATCATTTCATCGTCAGGAACGGCGTCGAGTGTGCCGGTACTCATCTGATCATCGACCTGATCGGCGCCGATCGGCTCGATGATATCGTGTTGGTTGAACAGACGCTGCATCGCTGTGTCAAGGAGTCCGGCGCCACGTTGCTGCACATGCATTTGCACCATTTCACGCCCAATGCCGGTG
>JAEKFU010000701.1 GCA_016522385.1 Pseudomonadota bacterium | reverse complement strand
GTACAGCCCCGGTTTCGCCAGATTGTGTGGAAAAGAGCCCAATGTTACTTGTCGGACATCTGAGCGCAGGATGTTACGCTATGGAACTTGACTGCAAGATACTCAAAATGCTGGATTTTCTTTTCGTCAACCGGCGTCCGACCAAAATCCGACAATGATATCACAGCCTTCAAAAATTTTTTTTGACCGCGCTAAATTGCGACCAAGGGACTGGACGACACTTCGTTTATCCGTGATTACGGCTGATTCGGTTTGACATTACGTCAGGAACATTTCCAGTACGTCGCCAATATCTCGATGAATCACCAGGTCGGCAAGCCGGTCGATGGGTGTCGGTTCGCGGTTGATGATCACCAACCTGGCTCCATTCTGCTTAGCTATGACCGGAAAACCAGCAGCGGGCTGCACAACCAGTGAAGACCCGATGACCATAAACAGATCACACTGTAGTGTGGCAGCCTCAGCGCGGATCATTTCGGCCTCCGGCATGGCCTGGCCAAACGATATCGTTGCTGTCTTGACAATGCCGGAGCATTTCATACAGGCCGGCGCACCAGGATTGCGGTCGAGTTCGCTGGCCACCCAATCAAGTTCGTGTCGTGCCCCGCAATCGAGACATTTGGCGTAAGTACCGTTGCCGTGCAGCTCGATGATCTGTTCTTCGGAAACACCGGATGCCTGATGCAGGCCATCGATGTTTTGCGTAACGATGTGTGTCAAGCGGCCGTTGCGGGCCAATTCAGCCAGCGCCAGATGGCCCCTGCCCGGCTGCACTTCGCCGACATGCTCCTTGATCTTCAAGTAGCGGAACAGGCCCTCACGGCGCATCTCTGGCGATGCCAGGAAGGTTTGAAAGTCAATGGGTTTGTATTTTGACCAAATGCCGCCGGGCGAGCGAAAATCGGGGATGCCACATTCGGTACTGATCCCGGCACCTGTGAAACCGACGATTCTTTCCGCCTCGGTAACGAATTGTCTCAGCGTGTCTTCCACTATGCCTCTCGCTCAGGCTAAATTGAAGCTGACATTATCCTTATTAACTGCAGAGGCAAAGCCGGCATGAAATATCTTCACACTATGGTGCGGGTCAAAGACGTCGAAGAGTCGCTGAAGTTCTACTGCGATGCCCTCGGAATGCGCGAAGTGCGTCGCAACGACTACCCGCAAGGGCGCTTCACGCTGATCTTCCTCGCGGCACCCGAAACACCCGATGCCGAAGTTGAACTGACCTACAATTGGGATCCGGAAGACTACGACGAGGGTCGCAATTTTGGCCATCTGGCCTTTGCGGTTGACGATATCTACGCCTCTTGCCAGCGGTTGATGGACCATGACGTCACGATCAATCGGCCGCCACGGGACGGCCGCATGGCGTTCGTCCGTTCACCTGACAACATCTCTGTAGAATTGTTGCAAAAGGGCGATGCGAAACCGCCTGCCGAACCCTGGTCGTCGATGGAGAATATCGGGCATTGGTAGATCACCGGCGCTGGTCAAGTCAGTGACGATGTGGATGTGGATTTCTCCAGCAACTTCAAACTGCTGGATGGCAGTGCTTACGTTACTGCGGGGCGATAGAGTTCGGGCTGAATGGCGCACGGAGCCGTAGATGTCAGATCATGTCCTAAAGGGCTGCACCACGGACACTCACCGGACGGTATCGGCGCAAGAAACACTTGCCCGCGTCGAACCTCTGCTGGCCCGCATGGGCATCACTAGGGTAGCGAATGTGACAGGACTCGATCGCATCGGTGTCCCGGTTGTGATGGTGACACGGCCGAATTCACGCTCGGTCGCGGTGTCTCAGGGCAAGGGTTTGTCACTTGATACGGCGAAGGCATCGGGCGTTATGGAAGCCATGGAAACATGGCACGCCGAGCGCATTTCGCTCCCGGTTAGATATGCTTCCCAGCGCGATCTTGAGAAAGATGTTGAGATGGCCGACGTCGCACGGCTGCCGAAAGTTCGTGATGGCCGGTTTTCAGAAACAATCAGGACCTTATGGATTGAGGGAATCGACCTGATTGGTCAACAACCAGCTTGGTTGCCCTTCGAAATGGTGCACACGGACTACACGCTTCCCGCTGCGCCGGGACAGGGCTGCTTTGCCTGCAGTACCAATGGACTTGCGTCCGGCAACCATATCCTGGAAGCCACCTGCCACGCCATTTGCGAAGTCATCGAGAGAGATGCAACGAGTGTCTGGCATCACCTGCCCGCTGCCCGAAAAAGCCGGACCCGGATCAGGCCAGAGTCGATTGACGATCACGCGTGCATGCACGCCATCGAACGGCTTACCGCGGCAAATCTCGAGTTTGCGATTTGGGACACGACAACGGACGTCGGCGTTGCCTCGTTTCGCTGCATCATTGCTGAGGACGAAGGCCGATCGGGGCACATCGGGATCGGTGATGGCTGCCATACTCATCGCGGAATCGCGCTGCTGCGCGCGCTAACGGAAGCTGTGCAGACACGGATGACCTACATCTCGGGGGCCCGCGACGACATCAACCCCGACGAATTTACTGCAGAGGCCATCAACGAGAAATGTGCAACTGCACGCGCCCTATTCGATGGAGGCACTGCAGTGCGCGACTTTGCAGCCAGCCCGCATTTTGACTCAGATGATTTCGTTAGTGATTTGGACTGGCTGCTCAAACGCCTGCAGACAATCGGTTGCTCTGAGGTGATCCGTGTCGACCTTTCCAGATCCGCTATGGAGGTTCCGGTGGTTCGCATTGTGATTCCAGGACTCGAAGCGCCGCATGACGATGATACTTACCTGCCCGGCCCACGCGCCGCTAACGCGCAACAGGTGATTTCGTGAAGGCGATTTTGTTCGCCGGCCCAACAATCGGCGTTGATGAGATCAACGCGGTGATCGACGCAGAATGCCGGCCGCCAGCCACCCAGGGCGACATCTATCGGGCATGCGCATCAAATCCGCGCGCAATTGGGATAATTGACGGCTATTTTCATGGCGCACCGTCCATCTGGCACAAAGAAATCCTGTGGGCGATGAACAAGGGCATTGCTGTTTATGGCAGCGCAAGCATGGGTGCGTTGCGTGCTGCTGAATTGCATGCCTTTGGCATGTGCGGCGTTGGCCGCATATTCGAAGCTTATCTGCGGGGGGAACTGGAAGATGATGACGAAGTCGCCGTTACCCACGCACCGGCCGAACTTGCGTTCAAGCCGCTCAGCGAACCCATGGTGAACGTACGCGCGAGCATCCACGCCGCCGAGCAAGACAAGGTGTTGTGCAGCGAGACGGCCAACAGCTTGATGGCTGTCGCTAAGTCAATCTTTTACATGGACCGAACCTGGAACAGCATTTTTCGGCAACCAGCCGCCGACATGCTGCCGGCAGTCGAGGTCGCCGGATTTCGTGAATGGCTGGCCAGCGGAAAGGTAGACCTCAAGCGGCAGGATGCGGTGAGGATGCTTGAGTTGATGCGCGATGAAATAGCAGATGAGACGTCCGTCGTGCCGGTTCAGTATGACTTTGAATGGACCACCATGTGGGATACTGAGATCGCCGCCTGGGCGAGCGCGGAAAGATCTGACAACACTCGAGCAAATGTGCCGGTCCAATCCATTCTCGACGAATTAAGGCTGGACGAGCGGCGCTTTGCTTCGGTGCGCGCAAGAGCCATCTTGCGACTGTTGGCGCTGCGCGAAGGTCAACGCAACAAGCTACCGGTGGAACGCGACGCGCTGAAGGACAAGTTGACAGATCACCGCGCCAGTCAAGGGCTGT
>JAEKFU010000548.1 GCA_016522385.1 Pseudomonadota bacterium | reverse complement strand
GAGTATTACCGAGAAATCCTGCGACTGCAAAAGCTCGCCCAAACACAGATTTTTTAGGATCCGTCGAGGTTGACGGTTGCGGCGCTGGCGCGCCCTTGACTCCTGTCGGAATACAGAGCGGCGCTGCACACGATCTGAAATTCTTACCTAACGTCGTCGGTTCAGCTACAGGCAAGTTTGCCGGGCGATTTTGTCAACGGTTCATTAATCGAAGGCAATTCCATGGTGGGCAAATCAAATCTGAAGATAAGCGATAGCGAAACGCCTGGTGGCGAGGGTGCAACCGGCGATAACGAGGTGTCGGCACTGGGCGTGCTGGCAGACATCGGTCTGGGCAGCGTCGATGCAATGGTCGAGCATATTGGGCTGCTTGAGGCGGTAGTCGACAACTTTCCCGGCGGGATCTCCCTGTTCGACAAAAACCTGCAGATGGTGCTGTGCAACGAGCAGCAAAAACGCCTGCTGGACTATCCTGATGAGTTGTTTGCCGATGGCCTGCCGTCGCTTGAACAATTGTTCCGCTTCAATGCCGAGCGGGGCGAGTATGGCCCGGGAGATGTTGAACAGCAGGTCAGCGAACGCATGACCAAGGTGAAGCGAATGGAAGCGCATCAGTACGAACGCGAAAGACCGAACGGCACCATCGTTGAAGTGCGCGGCGTGCCGTTGGAAGGTGGCGGCTTCGTCACCACCTATCTGGATGTCACTGAGCAACGCCAGAGGGTTCGGCAGCTGGAAGCACTTCTGGACAACTTTCCCGGCGGAATATCACTTTTTGACAAGCACCTAAATATGGTGCTTTGCAATGACCGCCAAAAAAACCTGCTTGACTATCCTGATGAACTTTTCTCCGACGGATTGCCGAGCCTGGAACAGCTGTTCCGCTTCAATGCTGAACGCGGTGAATATGGTCCCGGTAATGTGGACACGCTCGTTAAGGAGCGTTTGGTGCTGGCCGCGGAACGTCAATCGCACGCCTATGATCGGGTCAGGCCGAACGGCAAGGTGCTTGAGGTACGTGGAGTGCCGCTGGAGGATAGCGGCTTTGTAACCACCTATCTTGACGTCACTGATCAACGCCAGAACCAGGCGCTGATTGCGCACATGGCACATCATGACATGTTGACCGAGTTGCCCAATAGACTGCTGTTCCATGACAGGCTGGACCAGGCCCTGGCGCGGGCGCGCCGAGGTCACAAGATGGCCTTGCTCTATCTTGACCTGGATAAGTTCAAGCCGGTGAATGACACATATGGTCATGCTGCGGGTGATGCTCTGCTCAAGGCTGTTGCAGATCGCTTGCGCCACGCTGTGCGCGAAACCGACACGGTTGCTCGCCTCGGCGGCGATGAATTTGCCATTATCCAGGTCGGCGTCAACGAGGTCAGCGACATCGAACACCTGGCGCGAAGGGTGGTCGACGAGATGCGGACCCCATTCCCAATCGAAGGGAACGACATCGAAATCGGCACCAGCATCGGTATCGCAATGGCGCCGGACAACGGAACCGATGCCGACGAGCTGATCCGGAAGGCCGACGCTGCGGTTTATGTGAGCAAGACGAGCGGGCGGGGAACTTTCAAATTCTGCTGAACATAACACGCTCTTAGTTAAGTCTGGTGATGGAAACATCAAAACCAGAAAGAGCTGAACGCCTTAAATTTGAGAGGGACGATCTAGGTTTCAGATGACCCTTTCTGAGTCGCTCTAGTGTGCCGGCCAATTGGGGTCGCCGCGGCTGACCTGCGTTGCGGTACATTTAGCCAACCTGACGAGTATTGCGGTGCGAACGCTCTTTTGGGCTGACTTCAAGCTTTCCAGAATGTCGAGCAGGCCGGCGAAATCTTGCATCAGCAGGGCGTTTTTTGCCGCCGTGATCTGCTCGGACAAAGCGACCGCGCCATATTCAACCGAGATGCCGCGCAGAACATGAATCGCTGCCAGGCATTGGGCCCAGTCTTGCGTGTTGCTGGCTGCTTCCAGCAGCTGGATCTGATAGTCGAATTCGGCGAAACAGTTCTCGACAAGGGCGCGGGCATATTCAGGGCCGACCTGCACGAACAAGGCGTCAAGCACACCAACGTCAATGGCTGCGGCTTCCGGCGCGCCGGCCGAATGGGGCAAGAATTCACTTTGTGGATCTATGTTGCTCATCATAGTTTCCGGTCAGTCGACAGCCCCCACAAAGGTGTCTGTCGATGAGGATGTAGCTGTGGATTATTGGCTTGAGTGATGCGAAGCATTCCAGGTTCGGACTGCAATACAAAGCGTCCGCCGACGAATAACTTACCACTCCTGTCGCCTTGCCACATGTGACGGCCAATTCGATGACCGGACCCATGGTACGTAGCGGCTCGATGCTGCAATCACGTGGCTTAACCTGCATGTGTGAAGTCGCCCCTAACGCATTGGAATTGTGCGTGACACGCGCTTGCGATGGCGGTGCAAATCCAGCCAATGCCGCTGCCAGGACGAGGGTCTTAACAAAGCTTGCTGTTGTCTCGTTGGTCATGCTGCGAATTATACAGTTCTGAGACTGCATCCTTCTGTTCCGGCCAGACATCAAACCCCAACGTCAGCAATCGATCCCGGTTGTCGATGAATTGTTGAAGTGGAATCTCCAGAACATCAAAAACCCGAGCGGATACTTCGCCAATTTCCTCACGCCAGTCGGGATGCAATCTTCTTTGGGGCAAACTGGGCTTAAAACCCATTTGCTCCAGCATCTCAATGAGAGGTTTAAACGAAACGTCCCAGTCAAAGACCGCCGTCGGTATGTCGTCTGGACGATATATGGCTACACTGTCTTGCATTCTCTCTCCGATTTGCGTTGGCTACATACGGCATTCAAACCGTGTCATGCGGCGGCAGCGCTTTTCGGTTCGTCTCCGACTTGACATTGCGATTGCGCCATGTGTGACACGTGACGTAGAACTGGCAAGCCAGTGACAGGTTGAATGTGCCTAGTAGCGATGGCGTTGCGCGCAGGCGATGTGCGTGTGCGGTGCCACTAACTCACAAATTGTTCGTGCGAGGGTGGCCGCTGACCTGTCGTTGAAATAGTGCATTGATGTATGCCCCTTCGTTTGCGTCGATTGACATTCACGGGACATACCGGATTGGCCGGTATAGCGGGGCGGCATCATGCCTTTGGGAATAGCCCAACCCGCCATCGCACCATACTCGCCCGGCAATACTTACCAGAGCTTTAAGGATCTGCGATATGGCGCGAAAACCGGTCGACTTCAGCGACCATTGTTACCGCGTCATGAAGCCTAAATAGAGAAATCGACTTAAATTCCAACAAGGTCCGCACAAGCTTTGTGCAACACAGTCGTGCCGCAAAACCGTCAACTGTAACCTTTCAAGACAGGTGCGACATGGTCCGACCCATCACTTCATCTTCAATGCCGCAACCACCGCAAAAACCGACACAAGCGACGACCACTACGGAGGTTCATGAGATTAGACCGGGCAAGTCCGATGATGCCGTCGGCCAGCGTGCCAAGGCAGCGATTGCACCATTAACCGAGGGATCCGAACTGCCCAGGAATGCCCAAGGCAAAGCGGCTTCAGCGCTGGCACGGGGGGCGCTTTCGATCGATGCCCTTTTTAGACTTCAAGGTGCCGGAGAGCCCGCGGGTGACGATAGGCCGCCTGTTGAGGCATCTGATGAGGCTTCGGTCGTAGATGAGTCGGATGAGGTGCCAGTCATAGGCGACGAGGGCGAAGAGCCGATCGCTCCAAGCGGTGATACCTCTGGTATCGAATTGCTCGTGGAATCTGAGGTTATCATGCCGCTACCGGGACTGGGTGAGATAGAGGACAACTAGAACCGTTTCGT
>JAEKFU010000524.1 GCA_016522385.1 Pseudomonadota bacterium | reverse complement strand
GCCTTGGCTTCGTCATCACTGAAGTCGGTTGGCGTCAGACTCTCGACAATTGGCGTGATATCGTTGAACCTCAATTCATCGACGGCGCGTTCGAGAGTTGCAATTACATCCTTTGGGGCCACGCCATCATTCCCGATCAGAAAGCCGACGTAGTTGCGCACGAAGTTGTTTGCCCTTGAGGTACTTGCTCGCGGAATGCCGCCATTTGCCCCAATTCTCCTCCCGGACATCAATGACCGTTTGTACGCCCGCCTTCTTGAAATCATTCGCAAGTTCGGGATCAGGCCGCGACACAACATCATAAGGATCGAACACATTGACCCAGTCGCCGCGGAGTTTCGACGGGAACCCGTTCTCCCGTGACCAGACGAGATGATCCTGTATTTCGTCAAGGCCGAGCGGACTGCCCAGCGTCAGCAGACCGTCGACATTCGGGCACTGGTCGGCTCCGGTCAGAACATCGTAGGCGATGAAGGATCCCTGGCTGTGCCCGACCAAAACGAGCCGGGCATTATCGCCCGCGCTTCGCAGATCGGCGATCACCCGGTCGCGGATCGTATCGCGGATGCCGTTGACATTGAAAAGATAGTCATGCGCCTCTTTCAAGAAATGCTGCATCACCCGTTTCTTGAGAAACCATGGGACGGGGATGCGCTCATACTGTGGTGTGTCATCATCCACAGGCGGATCTTCATAGGCCGCTTCGACATCGTCTGGATAGTGGGTCCGCATGGCCTCAATCCAGTCACCGGCGGCAGCGTCCAACTCTTCATCGACTTCACCTGCAAGTTCATCGGACCGACTCTCATAGTCGCCCGCCGGAATGGGCTGGTCGTAGAAAAGATCTGCCCAGTAAGTGAAGCAATCAGTTACGCCTACAGCTCCAGGATCAAATCCGGCATCTCCATTGTGGTCTTCGGCCAGTGCCGTCAACCAGATGCGGCGCAGATCATCGACTGGGGGCTTGTTCGCAAGACCGTGGACGAACACAATGTGGACGGGTTGCGGCATTTTTCACCTCCGGGAGATAACTCGTAAAAATTTCCCAAAGACCTTGCAAACATGAATATACTATTTTTCGTAAATAAAGTAAAATATAGAATTACAAAAATTTTTTTCATATGGCATTTTTACTGTTTTCTCATGCTTTCGAAAAGAAAGGTGATCTTCTTAGACTCAATTGATCTGGGAATATGCAGCTGAGCGATAGGACGGTATCAGGCTTTTGAATTCGGGCTTGAAAGCCTATGTTTTCCGAGGCATAAGCGCACGTGGAGAGGTGGCCGAGTGGCTGAAGGCGCTCCCCTGCTAAGGGAGTATACCTCAAAAGGGTATCGTGGGTTCGAATCCCATCCTCTCCGCCATCCCGTATCTTCCGCTCTAGCCAGGTCAATCAAGGTGTTCAAAGATCGGCTGAAGTCGATACCGCCACTGCCGACCCATTGCAGTTATTTGTGAGGGTGTCCAAAGACCTCCTTTTGACACCGAGCAGACCAACTGGCCTGGCTTTGACATAGTGCGTAGTACCCACGATAACTGACGTCCTAGAGCGCGTCTGCATTTGCGCGATTTTCGTCTGTTCACCATTGGTCAACGGGCCTTGCTGGGACGGATCCTAAGATCTCCAGTTCACCACCTCACGGACATGTGAAGTCATATCGCCAGGACGTACAAACGCACCCGTCGAACTCGGTTGCAAGTACCAACGAATTCAAATATTGAAGTCTTTGGCGGCGGGTCACGTTGTAAACTAAGAATGATACACAATGATCCACAGTAAATGTCTTGGCAGCGTTCACGGTATCGGAATGCTTCTGGCCAAGGGCCAGATGTGTAGCAAGGTTTCATATTTCATAGAATGCTGGCGCGAAGAAAATGGTGTTGTCCGCAAGGACGGCATGATCGATGCCAGGAACGAAATAATTGAGCAGGTATATCGAGTCGAAGATTTGGTCTTGATGCTGGCGACCGGTGAGGCGGTCCCAATTATAATCACCAACATAGAGTTAGGACATGCAGAAATTCGAATTTTTGGGCCAGTGCCGGGCCTTGTCCATTATCACGATGTTTCCGATACCAACTCATTGAGTCGTTCCGAGTTCGCGGCTTACTCCAATTCGCCACGCTCACGCTGAATACGCTCTATTACTTGGCAAGTTGTTTTCAATTCCTCGACGGCTTGAAGCATCTCTTTGACCCGCTGCTCAAGAAAACTTGTCTGCTCACGGCATTTGACCAAAGCGACTTTGCGCTGGGTCGCACCGCCATCATTCAGGTCATACAGGTCGAGCATCTCCTTGATCTCTTGGAGTGAGAACCCCGCCCGCTTACCCATAAGCAAGAGTTTCAGCCTGGCGCGGTCACGGCGGCTGTAGATTCTGCTCGTTCCGCGTCGTTGTGGGTTCAACAGCCCCATCGATCCGTAAAGTCGCAAAGCTCGGGCGGTGACGGAGAATTCGCCGCGGATTTCCCTGGTCGTGAACGTTTGTTTGCGCTCTTTGGGATTTTGCAAATAGTCGGTCATCCTATCCTTTCATGTTCAGTGTTAGAATTGCTCATCGCAGGCTATCGACATTAACCCGCGAGAACCGCCATCAGTCGGTCTTCCCAACATTTGACTATTGAACATAAGGGGATCAAATCTTGAATTTCAATAGCCAAAATTGATGCAGGCTTGGTTGTGGTGACAATTACAGGCACCACACCCTAGGGCAACTCCGGCTAAGAGACCGCTGTGCCATTATACGTTGGCTGTCTGGCGGGAATTGCTGAGATCGACTATGGTGTCGCTATGTCAATGCTGCTGCGTCACATTACCCGCTACGTCACACAAAAAATTGCGTCTGACCCCCAGGCAAAAGAGAAGGCGATCAAGGTGGCCCACGGGGTTGTTGATGAAGCCAAGCAGATTGCCAAGCAAGAAGACCGCGCTTATGCCGCCGGCCGAGCTGTCCGCCGGGCGTTCGACAAGTTGTTAAGCGACCGGAGGGATTAGACTGACGAGCCTTGATCAGCTCTGGCTGAAGGAAACATCGAGACCAGAAGACATCGGGAATTCTGATTGCTGGCATAGGGGGCGAAGAATGGCTTGAGCCCGCGTCGATAAAGGCAAAGCCTTAGTAGCCAGGGAGGATGCAATGTCTCCACGTGCAAGTTCGCGGAACGTCAAACCGTTTGCCGCCGTAGCAGCGGCCTTCGGTGCGCTTATCGTCTTCATTAGTGCCACATGGCCGACCAACGCCCAGGACGCGACATACACACCGGAATTCACCGGCGATAAAATGCTGAAAATCCCCGAAGGGAAGATTTGGCGCGAGTGGACCTATGTCGGTTCACTGGTGACACCCAACGCATTGAACGACGGGAACGCGCCATTCCCGGAGCATCACATGGTCTATATCGATCCCGCGAGCTGGGTGCACTACAAGAAGACCGGTGAGTTTCGCGAAGGCACCGTCATCGCCAAGGAACTGACACGGGTTCGTGCACCGGATGGTGCCAACGAAAACGGCTCGACAGATGAGGTCAGTGGCACCGGCTATTTTATGGGCGAGTATTCAGGGCTCGAGATTACCATAAAGAGCAAAGAGCTCTATCCTGGCGAGCCAGGCAGTTGGGCCTACTACAGCTTCGGACACCAGCCGGAGCCTTACAATGCAACCGCGGCGCGGCAATCGACCGAAGCATGCAATGCGTGTCACGAAGCCACGGCTGCAGAAGACTTTGTATTCACCCAGTTCTATCCGGTGCTGCGCGCAGCAAAGCCCAAGTGAGCAGGTTACGGGTGAAATCGTTTCTGATGGAACCAGTTTCTTCCGTGTCCGCCTATTGCAGCATAACTGATCCTGGAGCATGGCATCGCTGTAGTGGCCACCATACTCGGTTTCCCATGCCCAACTGCAACTAAAATGGCCCATGCTCTGTACGGGCAATGGGCCATTCTTAAACGCGTTAAAATGTTGAGTGCAGCCGCTCAGATAGTAGCGCTGAAGCGCTCAATCGTAGAATTTGTCGCCTTCGATGTAGCTTCGAGCATGTCATTTGCAATTTTGCTCGAGAGGTCGAGCAGTTCCACCTGCTGGTCGTTCCAAATCCCCAGCTGTGCGCTTACAAATTCAAACTGACCTTTAACTGCCGCGTTGACATCGCCGGTTTTGACTGCCGCAGCGGCATGATCCAAAACGGCTTGGGAATTCTTGGCTGCATTGTCCAGAACTCGGTCGTTGATGGCGCGGGCGTTAGCGCCGGCCTTCGCGACCAGACCTTCATAATCCTTGCTGACATCTTTCAGCAGCGCAATCCATTTGGCACTTGCTTCTTGTGACTTGTTCACGCTGTCCAGGACTGCATCCTCCACGGTCTTTGGCAGTTCACTCTTCTTGGCGCTTTCCAGGATCTCTCCAACCGCCTCGTTAATCCGTTGGTTCATCACATTTCTCCTACAAATGTGCCGGCCAGTACCCCTTTGGATTCGGAATGTTCACTGGCTAAGTCACGTTGACGATCTCCATATAGGGAATTTTATGGTGCGCTGCAATATTTTTTTGTGCGACGCACAACACCGGGGTGATGAATTAGGAATTCAATCCGAAATCGATTCTGATTCGGAGCTTATTTGCTGCAGACTCGTATGGCACCTAATGGGCCGGCTAGCTGTGGCGCGGCTTGGTTGCCTTAAAGAGGACGCTGGCAACGGCCTGTACGAAAAACAGATTGCACGCGTTCGAGCAGGCTTCCGCTGGCCTGACGCTTAAACAAACTTGTCTATGGATTAAGCCCCTGGGTCCAGGTCGCCCGGTAATTCGGCCCATGAATCGCCGGAAGCGACAAAGCATGACATGAAGTTTGGCGACGTGATTACGATCGTCCATGTGCCATGCTTCGAAACGAAAACCTCGAGAACGGCTGTGGGCGACACCAAACCGAGGGCGTATGGTTTCTCCTCAAAGCCCTTCGCCAAATATTCATGCATTGCATCGCGCTGCATGCACTGTGCGGCCTGAACTGACGTTGGCGTGCTGGCAACCGCTATGAGGCTAAGGGCCCCGATCGCGAGAATAGCAAAAGTTCTTTCCAGACGTCTCAGGATAATCCAATCCTCCAAACGGAGCGCCGCCGGAGGATCAGTTCACTCAACCAGACCCGGGAGCATAGCTCTCATACTCTGCGACGGGGCCATACATTTCCCATTCTCTCCGGTGCAGTTTTTCTCATATAATAGATAGGCATTCCGGAACAAATTGGCAACACCATGGTTTCTGAGCGTGCGAACTCGCTTGAGGAACAAGACGATTCCTTGCTTGGTATTCATCCACCGTGGACCAATGTGAAAGTTCGTTTATGGTACATTGCGACGGTTATGAGTGAGGCAGAGATGGTTTGCTTGGCGTTCGAGTTGGCACAGCTTGGTGACGCAGCATACACAAGTTGAAACTGAGACGATTTCGTGCTCCAGTTGATGGTCTTATGATTACATTAGAAGACTGCCTCGCATTTTGTGACCTGACCGAGGAAGAAGTGTTGGCCATCGCCGAGCATGAACACATGCCGGAAATAGCGGCAATCGCCTACGGTCAGTTCATGCTCAATAAAGAACACGGCACAGAACATATTCTCAAAATGATTGTTGACGACGTCCGCGCTGCACAACGCCGAAATGACCGGGAGCATGTGCAAACCCTGCTTCACGTTTTGCATCACTTCATTCGCAACCACCCAGAAGCAGCACCAAAACAGCATCCATGGCATTCGGTCTTCTGACTCATTCAAACCGGACCCATCACCACGTGAGCCACTTCAGCACGAATGCGCTTTCCCGGCGCACGAACACACGCCGCAGTTCGTCGCCAAACAAAATGAGCAGTGCGAAGGGGACACTCAACACCAGTTGCCAAACCTCCAGTGGAGCGGTTCCAAAGAACGTGTTGAATACAGGCACATAAGAAATTAGGGCCAGCAACAATAGCTCGGTTGCGATGCCGAGCAGCACAAGGCGATTGGTCAGGACACCAACCGTCAGCAGACTCTGGCGCCTCGTGCGGCATATGATGACATCGGCAATCTGGCAAACGATGATCGATGCAAAGAACCCGGTAATGGCAGTGCGGTAAAGCGGATCCGAGGGCGGCAGATCCTGTCCCCATTCCCAGCCACCCGCATAGAGAATAACAAAGTAACTGAAGAATCCTGCCGCCGCCTGAATCATCCCTACAATACCGTAGCTCATCATCAGTAGATTCCGCGACAAGAGACGCTCGTTGCGCTTGCGCGGTTTCCTCCTCATGACGTCTGTTTCCGGCGGTTCAGCACCAAGACCGAGCGCCGGCACAATATCGGTGCCCAGGTCAATGCTGAGGATCAACACAACGGTGAGCGGCAGGGGAATATCAAGCAGGACATATGCAATGAACGGCAAAATCTGGGGCACGTTGCTCGTCAGGATATAGGCGATGAATTTTTTGATGTTGTCGAAAATCGTGCGCCCTTCCTCCACGGCGGTGACGATCGTGGCAAAGTTGTCGTCCATGAGCACCATGTTGCTCGCCTCTTTGGCGACATCGGTGCCCATCACGCCCATCGCCACGCCCATATCTGCATTCTTGAGAGCCGGCGCATCGTTCACACCGTCGCCAGTGACGGTAACGATCTCGCCCAATTTTTGAAAAGCCTGAACGACACGCAGCTTCTGCGCCGGCGCAATGCGTGCAAAGATCAGCTCTTGCTCTGCCTTGAGGACGTCGGTCAGTTCACCATCGCTCATCGCTGCCAACTCTGCACCGTGAATCACGGTTCCCTGGTCGGAGATCAATCCGATCTGGGATGCAATCGTCTTGGCTGTCAGACCATAATCGCCGGTCAGCATAACAACCTTGATGCCTGCCGACCGGCATCTGGAGAGCGCGTCTGGAACCTCTGGCCGCGGCGGGTCGATCATTCCGATCAGGCCCACGAATGAGTAGCCACGCTCAGGAATATCGGCGCCACGGGCATTTCGAATTGCCAATCCCAGACCGCGCTCTCCACGCGCGGCCATCTTGCGGTACGCATCGATCACCTCATTTTGTCGCGCCATGGTCAATGGCACCACCTTGCCGTCGAGTGCCAGGTGATCGCACATTTCGAGTACGACCTCCGGTGCGCCCTTCAAGAGCGCGCGCGCCTGACCGCCGGTTGATGGCTGAACAACCGTGATCATTCGCTTGGCAATCGAATTGAAAGGTTGCTCTGCAATTTGCCTCGCAGACCGGATTCTTTCGATATCCGCGAGCTCATTGGCGCACATGAGCAGGGCACCGTCCGTTGCATCGCCTGAGTATCCGCCATCTGCCAGGTAGGCATTGTTACATACCGCCATGACCTGAAGGGCATCTGGAAGCAGAGGCTCGCTACGGATGCTTATGTCATCGGCCGCATATTCCCGGCCGCCAAGAAAAAGCGTGTTGACGCCCAGTCTGTTTTGCGTGAGCGTACCTGTCTTATCGGTGCAGATGACTGTGGTACTGCCAAGTGTCTCGACGCTCTCAAGGTTCTTGATCAGCGCATTCTTGCGCGCCATTCGTTTGCTTGCCATGGTCAGTGCAAGCGTTACTGTAGGCAGCAGACCTTCAGGCACATTTGCAACAATTATCCCGATGGCAAAGATCAGGCTTCCAATAGCGCCTTTGCCAATCGCGACACTGACCAAGAAAAACGTCACACCGAGAATTATTGCGATCGCGCTGATCACCTCGATGAAGTACTTGAGCTCTTTGTGGATGGGCGTTTCGGCCTCGACCGTCGCTTTGGTGAGCTCCACGATACTGCCGATTTGAGTGGACATTCCGGTGTTGCACACCAGGACCCTGGCTTCGCCATTCTGAACCAGCGTGCCGGAGAAAACCATGTTGGCGCTTTCCAGGATGTTTTCATGGCGGTCGTCGGGATCAAGCAATTGCGGCTCGCTCTCACCGGTTAGACTGGACAGATCGACCTTGAACTCGCTGGCCGCGATGAGCCGACCATCCGCCGGCACGCGGTCGCCTTCGCGCAATATGATGACATCGCCCGGGACCAAGTCTTCGGCTTGTACTTCGCCAGTCTTGCCGTTACGCACGGCGACGACCTTGGTCGGCATCATCTTCTTGAAGCTTTCCATGATCTGTTCGCTCTGGCGTTCTTGAAAGTATGTAAATGCTGAGTTCAGCAAGACGACCGCAAACAGGGCTATGGCGATGTAGATGTTCCCCTGGTCCGGATCGAGGTTCTCGGCAAACGAGGCGAGCAGGCCGCCTACGATCAACAGCAGTGCAAAGAAGTTTTTGAACTGACGCAGAAACTTGACGATTTCCGAAATGTCCTGCCGCACGCGCAGTTCGTTGGCACCGAACTGCTGCAACCTGCGCTTGACGTCGCTTGTTTCGAGACCTTGTGCGGAACTGCCGATCTCGAGAAAAAGATCGCCGAGGGCAAGCTTATGAATCTCTGACATGTAACCCCCAGCCTGTTTGAGAAATACCCCGTCATCTTCCCGGGTGTTCCGGCAAGCTCAATCGGGACAGACAACCATCAAACCTGAGATAAATTGCTCCGATTTGGCCACAACGGCCCTTGATTTGGATCAACGAATCGACAGCGCCCCGCCATAGACTGAGTTCCTCGGAAATATCCAGCAGTTTGCTGGCCGATCAGTAGAGGATGTCAGGGAACGTGGCCGACGGTGCTGAAAGCGATGTCATTGCCTACCAGCAACTGCGGACGCGATTGCCCGAATTGTTCGAACACGTTTTTCCCGACCGGTTGCATCCGCGATGCGTACTGATAGTGCCGAGCCTGACTCTCGACGCCGACGTCCTATCCAAAATCTCTGGTGCCCATCATTACGAAGAGCGCATGCTATGTC
>JAEKFU010000515.1 GCA_016522385.1 Pseudomonadota bacterium | reverse complement strand
GTCTGGAACAAGTCTTCAACGCCATGGCCAAGATCCCCTACATGTCCGGCGGCAATACGCGAATCCCCATGGTTGTGAAGACGGCCGGCGGCTGCATCGGCGCCGCCGCGCAGCATTCCCAGTGCATGTGGGGCACATTCGCCCATCTGCCTGGCATGCGCGTCGTGGTGCCGTCGTGTCCACAAAACGCCAAGGGTCTGATGAGCGCCGCGTTGCGCTGCGATGATCCCGTCGTCTATATCGAGCACAAAGCGTTGATGCGGCGCAAATCCAGCGCCTTTCGGCACGGCAAGCCGGTCGAGGAGACCGCAGCACCTCTCCCGCTGGATCGCGCAGAGGTCGTGCGCCGCGGCGGCGATCTCACCGTCGTCACGCTCGCCAAGGGCGTCGAGGACACGCTGGCTGCAGCAGACAGCCTGGCGGGCGAAGGCATCGACTTGGAAATCGTGAACCTTCTATCGCTGGTACCGCTCGACATGGACACAGTGACCCAGTCGGTTGCGGGAACAGGCCGTGTGCTGGTGGTCGACGAAGACTATCTGAGCTTTGGCGTATCGGGTGAAATTCTGGCCTGTCTCATGGAGCGGCTGGGGTCGCAAGCTATCAAGCAAGTGGCCCGTCACGCCACCCCGGACATACCCATACCGGCCGCCATCTCCCTGGAGCAGGCCGTGATCCCGGGTCCGGAGTCGATTGCCCAGGCCATACGAAGCATGGCGCAGCAGTCCTAGAGCGCCGTTCGTCTAATACCGGTCCTTCTTGAGCTCAAGCTGGCGGATCACCAGAGAAGAGGGATAGCTGATTGCGAAGAAGATGAGCGCCACCACCGTGAGCACCTCCAGATATCGGAACGTCTCTCCGGCGACCAGGTTGGCGGTGTTGAGCAACTCATAGACGGTGATGGTCGACAGTAGAGGCACCTCCTTGAAGAGCTGGATGAGATAGTTGCCCAATGCAGGGATCATGGGACGGATCGCCTGCGGCAGCACAATCTTGCGCCAAAGGATGGCGCTGGGCAGGCTAAGAGCCCGCCCAGCCTCCCATTGTCCTGACGGGACGGACAGGATGCCCGATCGGAAGACCTCTGCGGTGTAGGTCGAATAGTGAAGACCGATGACCAGGATGCCGGTTGGCTCCGCCGGCAGACTGATGCCGACCTCGGGCAAAACGTAAAAGGCGAAGAAGAGCTGAACCAAGAGCGGCGTGAGGCGCACGAACTCCAGGACGAGGAAAACGCCCATTGAAATCACGGGACGTTCGATCAGCCGCAGAATGGCAAAGCACAAGCCGACCACGAAGGCTAAGGCGAAACCGAGCAGCGCGATGCGTATGGTGACGAGCGTCGCCTCAAGCAGAGACGGCATGATCTCGGCGAGATAGGCCCAGTCGATCATCGTTTCGACACCGGGCTCTGCCAGCCGCGCAACCGGCTGTCCAATGACCGGGCACCCTGCGCGATCGGAACCGAAATGACCAAATACAAGACCAAAACGAGCGTGAATATGACGAGCGGGCTGCCGAAAGCGGAGACGGCTTGGCGGCCCGCGAAGGCAAGCTCCGTTACCGTTATTGCGCTCAGCAGCGATGTGCCCTTGAGCAGGTCAATCATGAGATTTCCCATGGGCAACACCGTCCGCGCCATCGCCTGTGGCAACAGCACTTTGCTATAAGCGACCCATTTGGAAAGGCCTAGGGCTTCGCACGCATCGCGCTGCCCGGCTGGAATGGCCTTGATCGCGCCGCGGACCACTTCCGATCCGTATGCGCCGACATTCAAGGAAAGCACAGCGATGCCGGCCTCGAGCGCCGACAGCCGTACCCCTAGCATGGGGAGCGCAAAATAAGCCCAGTAGATCTGAACGAAGGCCGACGTGCCTCGGAAGAACTCAACGTACATGCCGGTGACGAACCGGATTAGCGGGTTCGTCAGCCCGCGCAGCACGCCGACTACGATGGAAATGAGGATCGCGAGGATGCCCGCCTGAACCGCCACGAGGAGCGAGATCTTCGCGCCCCGCAGCAAGGCGGGCATCACTTGAAGGACAAGATCCATGATCACTTGGGGATCATGGATGAGCGATCAGCCGGCACAAATCTGCTCAAGCGTCGGAGCGTCCTTGCCCGGCCTATCCGCCGCGCTGAAACCGTACTTACCGGTGGTCTTGTCGACTGTCCCGTCGGCCAACAATATCCCGAGCTCCGCATCGAAGGCATTGCGCAGCTCGGTCGCATCCTTGGCAAAGGGATAGGCTGCGAAGAATTCGATCTTACCCGAATAGTTGGTCGGCTTGCTCCAGCCTGCCACGCGCTCGAACTTCGCATTGTCCAGTTGCTCGAAGATGAGGCGGATGGTGCTCGAGGCTTCCACAATGACGTCGACGCGGCCGCTCCGCATGCCGGCTGTCATGGTAGTGGTGTCGGGGAACCGCGTGATCTTCGCATCCGCGATGCCTACGCTCTTGGCGATCTCGTTGGGGGTGGTGCCCGCGACGAGTCCGATCTTGACATCCTTATTGACGAGATCGTCCCAGCCCGAAATGCCTTTCGGATTGCCGCCCGCCACAACGGCAGACTGGCCTTCGATCAGGTGCGGCCGGGAATATTGAATTTTCTTGCAACGGGGCGGCTTCACGAAGATCGGCAGACAGGTGTCGATGCGGCCAGCCAGGATCGCGGGAATAAAGGAATCGAAATTCATCGCCACGCCCTGGACGGCCTCGATCCCGATGTTCTTGGCGATGACGCGCGCCAGGTCGATCTCGGAGCCGATTAGATTGCCCTCAGCATCCATGTAGTTGTACGGACGTTCGCCATTGAAGCCGTAGAGCAGATAGCCGCGCTTCTTGATATCACTGAAGCTGGCAGTTCCCGCGCGCGCAAGCGACGGCATGAAAGTTGCCGCAATTACGGCCGCACCGCTAATCTTCAGGAGAGCTCTGCGGCTGACCAGTGTGGAACGTTTGACCATGTTGAATCTCCTCATTTTCGCGGGGTGAAGTGTTGGGCTATGTC
>JAEKFU010000495.1 GCA_016522385.1 Pseudomonadota bacterium | reverse complement strand
ATCGACTGGGCCTTGGCCAGATCGCTCACCACCGGCATCAGTGTCGTTGCGATCGATGCAAGCATGCCGACCCGCAGCAACGGTACTGGTGCACTCTCGACACGCCGCATTTCCGATCGCAGATCTTCGATCTCGCTCAGGATACGTCCGGTGCGTCCGTGCAAAACAATACCGGCTCTGGTGAGCTCGATCGGTCGCGCATAACGGTCGATAAGCGTCGTCGAGAACGCCCGCTCCAACGAATGCAGATGCTGCGAAGCAGCCGACTGTGTAATGCCCAGCATCTGAGCCGCCTTGGTGATGTTACGTGTCTCGACAATGGCGGCAAAAACCTCCAGCGCCCTGAGCAGGTTGAAATCGAAACTGGAGCGCCTCACTGTACCCACATCCTCAGTCCCGCAATGTGTACGAATTGCCCATTCACGACATCATAAGTTATTCTGATTTTGCAGCCATCCCATTGCGCGGCAACAACAACCTATCTTTGTATTCACTCTCACCAATTCAGTGCAACGAGCAACCATGGCCGACCTTCCCGACAGCGCAGAGATTGTCATCATCGGTGGTGGCGTGATCGGTTTGTCGACGGCCTGCCATCTCGGTTGGCGCGGCGCTCACGATGTCTTACTGCTTGAGCGCCATCAGTTGACCAGCGGCACCTCGTGGCACGCGGCCGGCATCATCGGCCCGTTAAGGGCGACGATGAACCTTACCCGATTGTCGGTCTATGCTCTGGAAGCCTTCGAGAGGCTGGAACGCGAGACGGAACAGTCGACCGGCTACAAACGTACCGGCGGTTTCTGGCTAGCCCAGACTGAAGACCGCATGACCGAACTGAAACGCGTCGCCGACCTCGGCCTGCTGGCCGGCCTCAATGCCCGTATCATGAATGTCGATGACATCCAGGCGCGGTTGCCGATGCTGCAAACGGCCGATCTCACCGGCGGCATGTGGGTCGCAGAAGATGGCCAGGCCAATCCGGTCGATGTCTGCATGGCATATGCAAAGGCGGCGCGCCATCACGGTGTGCGCATTTTCGAGACCGCCGCGGTCCAGATGGTTCATACAGATCAACGCGCTGTAAAATCAGTCGAGCTGACAGATGGCCGTACGATCCGCTGCAAGAAGGTGGTCAATTGTGCCGGCGCCTGGGCTCGTGATCTTGGTACCCGCTCGGGCATCGCCATACCGCTGCAAGCAGTTGAGCACATGTACGTGGTGACAGAACCGGTGGCGAACCTACCCCTACCCTTCCCGATTCTCCGCGATCTCGATTCCCGCATCTATATCAAGGAAGATACTGGAAAACTGGTCCTCGGCGGCTTTGAGCCCGACGCCAAACCATTTGATGTTACCGCAAGTAACGCTGACGTTCCATTCCTTGAACTACCTGAGGACTGGGAGCAGTTCGAGCCATTCATGGAGGCCGGTCTCAACCGCATCCCGACACTCGGCGAGTGCGGCATTCAGCACTTTATGAACGGCCCTGAGAGTTTCACGCCGGACACCAAACAGGTGATGGGCGAGACGCCGGAATGCAGCAACTACTTCGTCGCCGCTGGTTTTAATTCGATTGGCATAATATCTTCGGCCGGCGTCGGACGCGTGATGGCCGACTGGGTTGTGGATGGCAGCGCCCCGATGGACGTCAGCGATCTTGACATCGCCCGATTTGAACCGGACATGGCGACATCGGACTTCTTGAACGCACGTATTCGCGAGGCAGTCGCCAGCCAGTTCGAAATGCACTGGCCCTACAAGCAAATGAAGACCGGTCGTGGTGTGCGCCAACTGGCGGCTCATGGCATTTGGTGTAAGGCCGGTGCCGTATTCGGCGCACCGGCCGGCTGGGAGCGACCGCTTTGGTTTGCTACCGGTGAATGCGACGCACACGACTACAGTTACGGTGACCAGCCCTGGTGGCCAGCGGCAGAGCGGGAGTGCCTTGCTGCCCGTGATGCAGCGGTGTTGATTGATCTGAGCCCGTTCTCAAAAATAGAAATCTCCGGTCCGGAAGCGCTTGCCAGTTTGCAGCATGTCTGTAGCGCCGACGTAGCCATCTCGCAGAACCGCTCCATCTACACCCAGCTTTTGAACGAAAGGGGCGGTATTGAAGCGGACGGTACCGTGACGCGTCTAGGCTCCAATCGCTTCCTCTTCGTCGGTGCCGCCCCTTCCAGAAGGCGCGACTTGACTTGGCTTCAGCGCCATCTCGGCGCAAGCATTTTGCGAGACGTAACCCGTAACACGGCTGTGCTAGGGCTCATGGGTCCTAGGGCCGGCGACACTTGGATTGCCGCCGGCGGCGACAGGGATGCACTTGCACTGGATTTCGGCACTAGCGCAGAATTCACATTGGCGGGTATCAAACTGCGCGCATCGAGGATGAGCTTCATCGGTGAGTTCGGCTGGGAACTCTACCTGCCATGGAATGAGGCGCCCACCCTTGCCCGCCATCTCATCGCATCCGGTAAGTGCCACGGTCTCATACCAATGGGCCTTCATGCCGTCGACTGCTGCCGTATGGAGAAGGGTTTCCGCCATTGGGGACATGACATTGGCCCCGACGACACGCCAATCGAGGCCGGACTGGGTTTCTCGGTCGGCTGGAACAAGGACTGCGGCTTCATCGGACGCGCGGCATTGCTAAAACAGCGTATCCACGGACCAGACCGCCAGCTTGTTCAACTCGCCGTCACCGGCGCGCATCCGCTTCTGCTGCACGACGAACCAATTTTTTGCAACGGCAAGCTCGCCGGCCATACGACGTCCGGTGCGCGTGGATTCCGCACCGGTCTGGCGCTGTGCATGGCCTACATACCAGTTAGCGAGCATGAGACGCTTGATGAGCTGGGCAAGAGCAAATTCGAAATCTCGGTGGCCGGCACACGTTTCCCACTCACCCTTCTCACGCGCCCGCCCTACGATCCCGACGGACACAGAATGCGCGGCCAGACCGAAAGCATCACCACATGACGCATCACGTCCGCGCCCTCATCATCGGCGGTGGCGCAATGGGCGTCTCGGCGCTCTATCATCTTGCTAAACTCGGCTGGAATGACATCGCACTGGTGGAGAAGGACGAACTCACAGCGGGTTCGACCTGGCACGCCGCCGGCCTGTGCACCCATTTTGCCCACAACCTCACAATCCAGGCCATGCGCGCCCATTCGGTTCGGCTATATTCCAGCGAACTGGAAAAGGAAACCGGCAGTCCGGTGAGCTTTCATCAATCTGGCGCCTTGCGCGTCACGCGATCCGCCGATCGCATGGATGAATTTCGTCATGTCCAAGGCATCGGCAAATACTCAGGATTCGAATTCAATATCCTCACCCCGACAGAACTGAAGGACATGTACCCGCTGGTCGAACTGGACGGCCTCATCGGCGCCATACACGAGCCGCTCGACGGATATGTGGATCCCTCGCAAGCTACCCACGCCATGGCCCTGAGCGCCCGGAATCACGGCGCCAAAATCCACCGGCACATGCGCGTGACCGGACTTAGGCAAAAGCCAAGCGGTGAGTGGGATGTCACCACTGAAAAGGACAATTTCATCGCCGAACAAATCGTCATGGCCGCTGGCACCTGGGCTTATGAGATCGGCCGCATGGCCGGGCTTGAACTGCCGATCGTGCCGATCCTCCACCAGTATCTCGTCACCGACCGTATCAAAGCAGTTGCCAACCTCGATCGTGAATTGCCGATTATTCGCGACCCAGAGGAAAGTTGGTACGTCCGTCAGGAGCGCGACGGCATGATTATCGGTCCATACGAGAAAGACGGCAAACCCTGGTCGATCGATCATGTGCCGTCAGAGTTCGGCATGGAATTGCTGCCGCCGGACCTCGACAGCATCGAACATATAGTCGCAGCCGCCATGGAAAGGTTACCGGTCCTTGCAGAAGCCGGCATCAAGACTGTGGTCAATGGACCGATCACGTTTACGCCTGACGCAAACCCGCTGATCGGACCGGCCTTTGGACTCGCCAACTGTTGGCTGCTAACCGGCTCCAGCATGGGCGTCATGGAAGGCGGCGGTGCCGGAAAGTTTCTCGCAGAATGGATCACCTGCAGCGAGCCGCCGATGGATCCTGTTGCCCTCGATCCGCGTCGATTTGGTGCCTATGCCGACCGCGACTACCGCATCGCCAAAGCCGTCGAGAGCTTCGGCAACCAGTTCGCCATCCACTTCCCTTTCGAGGAACGCGAAGCCGGCCGGCCGCGCTACACTTCTGCCATCCATAGTGAGATGTCGGCGGCCGGCGCGGTCTTCGGCCAGGCCTATGGCTGGGAACGCCCCAACTGGTTTGCCGCTAGCGATGAAGATCGCGCGTCTACGCTCAGCTTCGGCCGCGCCAACTGGTTTGAAGCCGTCGCCAGAGAGTGCCAGGCAGCTTCCGAACGTGCGGCCATCGCCGACATGTCAGTTTTCTCCAAATTCATAATCTCGGGCGACGGTGCGGCAAATTTCATGGCTCGGCTGGGTGCAAACAGTCCACCGTCCTCCGACGGCCGAGTCGGCCTGATGCATTCACTGACACCGAGCGGCGGCATTGCCTCGGAGTTCACAGTGATCAAGCTCAGCGAGGACTGTTTCTATCTTACATCGGCCGCCGCCGCCCGGCGGCATGATTGGGAGCTGCTGCAACGACACACGACTAACGATGTTCGATTGTCGGATATCACCGAGCAACGCGGTGTCATCGCGCTGATGGGACCGAAGGCACCTGAAGTCTTGGCAAAAGTGGCCGACAGCAATCTGACAATCAGCGCCTTTCCCTGGCTGTCGGCAAAGTCAGTCGAAGTCGCCGGCATTGACGCGCTTGCCATCCGCGTTTCCTATATCGGCGAGACCGGCTGGGAAATTCACGCTGCCATGCCGCACATGACGGTTATCTACCGTGCGCTCGTCGCAGCAGGTCGCGACGTCGAAATCAACCATTTTGGCGCTTTCGCTATGAATTCCATGCGGCTGGAAAAGGGATATCCTGCCTGGGGTGTGGACCTCACGACGGAACGATCGCCCATAGAAGCTGGGCTTGAACGCTTCATTAGATCCGAAGGGCGTAACTTCACGGGCCGCGAACAGCTCTTGGAGCGTCCTGTCAGGTTCAATCTTCGTTTGCTCGAGATCCTCAGCGACGGCCAGGACGCTTTCGGCCTCCATCCGGTATTTGATGCCGGCAGGGTCTGCGGTCTGATCACTTCCGGCGCCTATGGTCATCGCACGGGAAAGAATCTCGCTCTAGCCTACATCGACAACCGGCATCCAAAACACGAGCTGGAGTTGACTGTCGAAATCTGCGGGCAAAGCCATCCTGCGACAATGCTGGCCAGACCACCTTATGATCCAGACAACCTGCGCCCGCGCAGCGGCCTTGGACCAGATCACGGTTGAACCCCCAAGAGTCGCAAACTGGACGGCTGTCGACATCCATAAAGAAGCCAATTGGTTTCTTTATGCCAGTCGACACATGTGAAATATCCGAATCTACTTCTTGCTAGAGCGTTTCTTTTTCATGTGGAACCATTTGACCGCGTTTCTGCGTCTGCTGGCTAGGCATGCTTCGCGCCGTGCTCTGGTTGGCCACAAGCGGAGCATAACGACGTCCAGCGGGCGCAGAAACACGGCCTTCGGTGGCCCAAATCCGGCCATCGGACGTCGTTACCGAACTTG
>JAEKFU010000463.1 GCA_016522385.1 Pseudomonadota bacterium | reverse complement strand
TCTGATGGCGTTCAACGTTTTTGCCATCATCATTCCAAACCAGAAAAAGATTACTGCCGCACTGTTCAAGGGTGAGGAGCCTGATCCAAAATACGGCATCATCGGTAAACAGCGCTCAATGCATAACACCTATCTGACACTGCCGGTGCTGGCGATGATGGTCTCCGGTCACTACCCGATGCTGACGGGTCATCCGCATGCCTGGCTGTTGGTTGGCCTGATCGTCATCGGCGGTGTTGCACTGCGTCATTTCCTCGTCAGCCACGAAGTCGGTGATCCGCTCGACGGTTACAGCTGGACCATCCCGGTAATTGCAGTCGTGCTGATATTGGCCATGTGGATGACCGCGCCAGAGGCCCGCAGAGTGGCCAGCATGAAGGTGACGGACGACCAGGTGATGTCAATCAGCGCGAAGCATTGTGTCTCCTGTCATGCGACCAAACCCAGCAACGAGGCCTTCGAGACACCGCCAAAGGACGTCGTTCTGCAAACCGTTGCCGATATGCGCCGCTTCGCGCCGCTTGTCGACAAGTTTGCCGTCCAGACGGATGCCATGCCGCTCGGCAATGAGACCAATATGACCGATATGGAACGTGACCAGCTCGGCGCCTGGATTGCCGCCCAATGATACCGCTCAATGAAGTGAACGCGATGACGCACGGTGACTTTGTCGCTGCCTTCGGCGATATAGCCGAGCATTCGCTATGGGTGGCTGAAGTCGCGGCCGCCGAGCGACCGTTCCGCGATCGCCAGACCATGATTGCCGCATTCGCCGGCGCGATGCAGTCGGCGGCACCCGGCGCCAAACTCGCCTTGTTGCGCGCCCATCCCGATCTCGCTGGCAGGGCGGTAATGACCGATGATTCGACCCGCGAACAGGCTGGTGCTGGGCTTGATACACTGAGCCACGATGAGTTCGAACGGTTCACCCGAATGAACGATGCCTACAAGGCCAAATTCGAATTTCCATTCATCTTCGCGGTCAAAGGAGCGGACAAATTTCAAATCCTGGAGGCGTTCGAAGAACGGCTGGAAAACACTCGTGATCAAGAGTTCGAAACCGCCTGCGCACAGGTATGCCGCATCCTGAGATTTCGCATCGAAGACAGGGTAGCGCCGTGAGTGCGCGGCTGTTGCGTGGCTGGGTGGTCGACTTCGTCGATGGCCAGGTCAGGGACCAGCGTGAGGGAGCACTTGTTGTTGCCAAGGATGGCCGCATCGCTTGGACCGGTGCTCACGCCCGACTACCGAAGTCCTACGCCGGCTTGCCGGCTGATGACTATGGTGAATGTCTGATCCTGCCCGGACTCATCGATCCGCATATCCACTTTCCCCAGTACCGTATACTAGCAGCCCCCGGCAAGGACCTGCTCGACTGGCTCAACCGATTTACTTTTCCCGAAGAGGCGCGGTACCGCTCAAAGCCCCACGCGGTTGCTGCTGCTGAATCGTTTCTCGATAAGTTGATCGCCAATGGCACGACATCGACACTGGCATTCTGCTCTGTGCACAAAACTTGCGTTGATGCCCTGTTCGCTGCTGCCGAGAGGCGCAACATGGCCCTCGTCACCGGCAAGACGATGATGGACCGCAACGCTCCCACAGCAGTTCTGGACGATCCGGAAACAGGTGGCTATGACAGCGCGCAGCTGATCGGCAAGTGGCACGGCCGCGGCCGATTGCGCTATGCAATAACGCCGAGATTTGCCGTGACTTCGAGCGAGGCACAACTGGCGGTGTCAGGAGAGTTGTTGAAAGACTATCCCGATTGCCTAATGCAGACCCATATCTCGGAAAGTGCCGGCGAGATCGACTTCGTTAGTCAGCAGTTTCCGTGGTCGAAAGACTACACTGACGTTTATGAGCGTTACGGTCTGCTCGGCCCGACCAGCCTTTTCGCCCACGGTATACACCTCGCTGAACGCGAATGCCGGAGAATGTCGGAGACCGGTTCGGCGGTTCTGCACTGCCCGACTTCTAACACGTTTCTCGGCTCCGGCCTGTTCCGCTATCGCCACCTGACCGAAAGCCGTCGCCCGGTCGGTGTCGGCATTGCTACCGATGTCGGCGGCGGCACCAGTTATTCAATGCTTCAAACGCTTGGTGAGGCCTACAAGGTCGGCATGCTTGGCGGTCACAAATTCACCGCCGGAGATCTGTTTGCCATGGCAACGATCGGTAATGCCGAGCGCTTGCACCTGGATGATGAGATCGGCAGTCTCAAAGTAGGCAAGTGGGCCGACGTCGTTGTACTCGACCCAACCGCGACTCCGGTCATGGCGGCGCGACACGAAGTGTCAAGCAGTCTGGAAGACATCTTGTTCTCGCTGATGATTCTGGGCGATGATCGCGCAGTGCGGGCAACCCACATTGCCGGCAAGCGGGTGCATGGGAAACGGCCGAGACAATGAGTGAGTATCCAAGAGACATGATCGGCTACGGCCGTTCAGGACTCGATCCGCAATGGCCAGGTGATGCCTATTGTGCTGTCCAATTCGTCATAAACTACGAGGAGGGTGGTGAGAACAACATCCTGCATGGCGATGCGACATCAGAAGCCTTCCTGTCAGAGATTGTCGGCGCCGCCGCCTGGCCCGGCCAGCGCCATATGAACATGGAGTCGATCTACGAGTACGGTTCGCGCGCCGGTTTTTGGCGTTTATGGCGCCTGTTCACCCGCAATGAAGTGCCGGTCACGGTCTACGGCGTGGCGACGGCCATGGCGCGCAATCCCAAGGCGGTCAGTGCCATGCAGGAGAGCGATTGGGAGATCGCTAGCCATGGCCTCAAATGGATCGAATACAAGGACTTCTCAAAGGATGAGGAGCGTCAGCACATGGCCGAGGCGATCCGCATTCATACCGAATTAACAGGCGAACGCCCGCTCGGCTGGTACACCGGCCGCTCATCGGTGAACACCACCGACCTGGTCATGGAAGAGGGTGGTTTTCTGTATTCTTCAGATAGTTACGCCGACGACCTGCCGTATTGGCTAACCGGCCCTCAAGGCCCACATTTGATTGTGCCCTATACGCTTGATGCCAATGACATGCG
>JAEKFU010000350.1 GCA_016522385.1 Pseudomonadota bacterium | reverse complement strand
AAACAGGACAGGATGCCCCACTTGCCTAAGTCTCGAATTCGCTGCCTGCACCGGCAGCGGCACAACGTTGTCGGGCCAACGTCGCTATGGCTGTATCTTGCAGGCCGGTACCGGTCAGGTCGGCTATGGTGATCTGATCCGCCGACGTTCGGCCCGGGTGCTTGCCGGCGACGATGTCACCGAGCTCTGGGCACTGCATATCGGCATGAATGGCTCCTTGCGCAATGGCATGGTGCAACTCGCCGAGCTTTTCCGTTTGCGAGCGGCGGTCCGGCACATAGAGATCGCAGGCGCCGAGCACTTGTGTTGCAATTTCGTTCTTGCCTTCCTGATCCGATCCCATAGCTGTGACATGCTGACCGGCGCTGAGCATTCCGGGCTGAATGAGCGGATCAGTTGCCGGTGTTGTTGTGACGACGATGTCTGTGCCGGTGACGGCCTCTTCGACAGTTGGTTTTGCGATGACCGGCAGCGCTAGTCGGTTGGTCAGCTCGTTGGCCGCTGCATCGGCCTTGCCGGCATCGCGCGCCCAAATTTGCGCTGAAGTGATAGGGCGCACTAGCGTCAATGCCTCCAACTGCAGCCGCGCCTGCATGCCGGCACCGATGATGGCGGCGGTGTTTGACCCGTCTCGCGACAGATGCTGGGCGGCAACCGCCCCGGCAGCAGCCGTACGTATGTCGGTCAGGTATCCGTTGTCGAGCAACAGTGCTTCCAGCACACCGGTGCGGGCCGAGAACAAGATCATCAGGCCGCTGGTGCTCGGAAGGCCCAGTTTCGGATTGTCGAAAAAACCCGGCGAAACCTTGATGGCGAAGCTGTCAATGCCGGGCACGAATGCCGTCTTGACATCAACCTCTCCGTTGAACTCGTGGATTGCCATCGACAGGATAGGCGGCATCACGACCTTGCCGTCGGCCAGTGTCGCAAAGGCATTTTCGATGCATTGAACGGCATCGCCATCGAGCTTCACGGCATTGCGCAGCTCGCTTTCGGTCAGTATCAGGATTTTCGGCATCGTTACTCCTTGGTGACGTCAACATCCTCGCCGGAAATAATCCGGTGGTGCAGCTCCATGTCGATGTTGCCGCCGCTGACCAGAACGATCGTCGGGCCGGTCAACTTAACCTTGCCTGACATGACTGCGGCGATGCCGACGGAACCTGACCCTTCGATAATCTGGCGTTCCTGCCAGTAGCCATGGCGGATTGCCTGGGCAATCTCGGTTTCGCTGACCAACACGACATCATCGACCAGTTCGCGCACCATCGCGAAGGTGTACCGGTTATCGAGACCGATACCCCCGCCCAGCGAGTCGGCTAGTGTCGGAATCTCCTCGACGTGGATCGGCTCGCCGGCCTTGAGGCATTCATACATCGCTGCGCCGCGTTCCATGCTGATGCCGATAACACGTATGCGGGGGTTCCTCGCCTTGAGAGCCGCCGCGACGCCCGAAATCAGGCCGCCACCAGAGAGCTGAACAAGGGCGGTTTCGGCTTCCGGCATCTGCTCGTATAGCTCAAGTCCGAGCGTGCCTTGACCAGCAATGATGTCAGGATGATCGAACGGCGGGAGCATCGTCATTCCGTCTTTGGCGACCAGATTTTCGACCTCGACCTGGGCATCGTCCTGGCTGGTGCCGATAATCCGTACTTCTGCACCTTGCGCCTTGATGCCGTCGACCTTGTTCTGTGGCACTAGCGATGACATGCATATGATGCACTTGACGCCGGCCTCACGCGCCGCATAGGCGAGCCCGCGACCATGATTGCCTGTCGAGGCACCAACCACGCCGTGGTGCCGTTGTTCATCATTAAGTTTGAGCACCGCATTGGTGGCTCCACGCAGCTTGAAACTGCCTGTCGTCTGCAGGTGCTCGAGCTTCAGGTGAATCTCTTCTCCGCCGATCTCGCTCAATGACGGCGAATGCACCACCGGGGTCGATTGCAGCCGCCCGGCAATGCGCGCCCGCGCTGCCTCGATTTCGCTGAGGCCGATCATGGCAGTGGCAGGCTCAACAATTGGCCAAAACCAGGAACGGTTACGCCTAGACCGGCATGGCGCAGACAGGCCCACGCGCTCGCCTGATTGGAGGTGACGACGGGTTTTCCACTTCGCTCTTCTATCGCCGCAATGGCGCCAATGGCCGGCAATGCCGTACAGGAGATGAAAATCGCTTCAGACTGTGTCGAGGCGGCCTGGCAGGCCGCCTCGATGATCGATTGCTGGCTGATACGGGCAATGTCCCGGTCATCGGCAATGCCAAAGTAATCCAGATTACAGACTTCCATGCCATGGTGGCGGAAATAGTCTGCCATCGGCTGGCTGGTCTCGATAAGGTAGGGCGTCAGGATACTGATCCGCCTTGCCGACAGAGCCTGAAATGCGGCCCGTGCTGCAGCGCTCGGCGTGACTACCGGCACATCCGGCTTGGCGGCCTGCACCGCGTTTGCGACAGCATCATCTCCCATGACCACCGAGGCCGCAGTACAGCTGTAGCAAATCACGTCCAAGGCCAGATCGGGCAGCAGCAGTTGCGCACTATCGGTCAGCCGCGGTCCCATTTTCCTAAGGTTTTCCGGCGTTGACGGATTCTCGAACATCACCCGGGTGGTATAAACAGTCGCCACGTCTTCTGGGATGAGCCGTGCGTAGTCCCGCTCGGTCGTCAGATCGGTCGACAGGGCGATCAATCCGATGCGCTTGCCCGCAGGCCCTTGTTCAAGCACAACAACCTGATCGCAGCGCCGCACAAAGGACGCATCCATTTCCCGTCCTCCTCGATGAGCCGTTGCCAATTATCGCTTTTCTTTGATAACCCAGCCCCTCAGTTATGGGAATAGTACTGACGGCCATTGGAGCAGGAGCCATCAGGATGTAACATCGAACCCGTTGCCACCAATTGGACACAACCGATGAACCATGTCTTCCCTCGCCATACCAAGAACCTGCCGCCCACCGCAGTCGCCGGCGAAGGCTGTTATCTGATCGATGCTGACGGCAGGCGCTATCTCGACGGCTCAGGCGGTGCCGCTGTGTCCTGTCTGGGTCACGGCGATCCGGAGGTCATCGATGCGGTCAAAAAGCAACTGGATCATATTGCCTTCGCGCACACCGGATTCTTTACGTCGGAACCGGCTGAAGCCCTGGCCGATCTGCTGATAGCCAGTGCGCCCGGTGATATCGATCGGGTCTATTTCGTATCGGGCGGTTCAGAGGCCAATGAAACGGCCATCAAGCTGGCCCGTCAGTATTTCATCGAGATTGGCGAACCGCAGCGCCACAGGCTGATTGCTCGCCAGCAAAGCTATCACGGCAACACACTGGCGACCTTATCGGCCGGCGGCAATCTGTGGCGCCGCAAGCCCTTTGAACCGCTTCTTATGGAAGCAACGCATATCGAACCCTGTTATGCCTATCGCCACCAGTATGACGGCGAAACCGACGAGGATTACGGCCTGCGCGCCGCCAATGCCCTGGATGCGGAGATCGAACGGCTCGGGCCGGAAACCGTCATGGCGTTTTTGGCCGAAACGGTTGTAGGTGCGACACTTGGCGCAGTACCGGCTGTTGGCGAATACTTCAAGCGGATCCGGCAGATCTGTGACAAGCACGGCATTCTGCTGATCCTCGATGAGGTCATGTGCGGCATGGGCCGCACCGGCAGCCTGTTTGCCTACGCTCGCGAAGATATTGCCCCGGACATCGTCACCATCGCCAAAGGTTTGGGCGGCGGCTACCAGCCGATCGGTGCTGCGCTGTGTACCAGCCGTATTTATAAGGCATTTGAAGATGGCTCCGGGTTCTTTCAGCACGGCCATACCTATATCGGTCATCCGGCAGCGACGGCGGCGGGTCACGCTGTGGTCTCGGCCCTGCTGAACAGGGGGCTGGTCGGTCGGGTAGTAGAGATGGGCGAGGTGCTCGATGACGTGCTATATGACCGATTTGGCCAGCACCCGCATATCGGTGATATTCGCGGGCGAGGCCTGTTTAAGGGCATCGAACTGGTTGAAGACCGTGAAACCAAAGCGCCTTTCGACCCGGCCTTGAAAGTTCATGCCAAATTCAAGAAAGCCGCCTTCGATGCTGGCCTGATCTGCTATCCGATGGGCGGTACCGTCGACGGTCAGCGCGGCGATCATGTGTTGCTCGCGCCGCCATTTATCATCGAGCCGAAGCAAATTGACGAACTTGCCGACAAGCTGGCGATCGCGCTCAAGGTGGCGACCAACGGCGTGGGCTGATCAACTGGCTCTCGCCAGCTTGTCCACACTCTCACTCAGCGCCTGATCGAGTATCGTAATCGCGCGGTCGACTTCGTCATGAGAAACCGTGAGGGGCGGTGCGATCCGCCAGACGGCACCGCGTTCCGCACGCCGTCGGATATTCATCGACAGGCCGAGTTCAAAACACAGTTCGGTCGTGAGCGCGCCTAATTGATGGTGCGGCACTTTTGTCTGTCGATCCTTGACGATTTCAACACCGATCAGCAGGCCGGCGCCGCGGATATCGCCAATTGCCTCGTGTCTCTGCTGAAGAGTCTCAAGCTGCTGGCGTAGGTAATCACCCATCTCGCGCGCCCGTTCGATCAAATTCTCATTGGCGATGGTTCTAAGCACGGCAAGGCCGGCATGGGCCGGCAACGGATCGCTGACATGGCTGGTGTAAAAGCTAAAGCCTTTGTCATGTACGTCTTGTTCGATGGCGCAGCTCGTGATGGTGGCGGCCAGCGGCAAGCCACCGCCCAGCGTTTTTGACACGCTCATTATATCCGGCACCACACCATGGTAGATGGCACCGAACGACTCACCGATCCGCCCAAAGGCTGTCTGCGCTTCATCGAAGATCAATAGCATACCGCGTTCATCGGCGGCTGTACGCAAGCCCTCCATGAAGCACTGCGGCGGGACAATTACGCCACCGGCACTGATGATCGGTTCGATCAGGATCGCTGCCGGCGCGCCGCGCGATTGAGCGTCAAACATTTTCAATCCGAGCTCAAGGCATGCCATGGCGTTGTCATCGGCAGTCGCGCCGGAAATGATCGGGCGATAACTATTGGGTTCAGGCATCATCTAAATGCCTGGCAAGCTTGGCCCGTACCATTTTCGGTCACTGGCAAACGAGGCCGCCGCTGAAGCGCCGGTTACCCCATGCCACGACCCGCCAATTGCGATCACCTCATAGCCGCCGGTGTGCATCTTCGCCATTCGCAGGGCGGCTTCGTTGCTCTCAGATCCTGTATTGATGAACAACGATTTCTGCAACGGTGCTGGCAGCCAATCCCGTGCAAGCGTACGGCCAAGTTCGGCAACGACAGTCGGAATCATGCCGGAAAACATGTGCAGCGCGGTTTCGCCTGCTTGATGTAATGCCTTGACGATTTCGGGATGATTGTGACCGATGGTGGCACACATCTGACCGGACGTGAAATCCAGTATTTCACGACCGGCTTCATCATAGACCCGCGCGCCGCTGGCGCGGCTGAACAATCGGTCGAAAACATCTCCACCATAACGGACGAGGAACTCGTCTGCCGCTGCTTTGAGCTTGGAATCCATGAAGCCCTGCTTGTTGATACCCTGAATGTTCCCGTTCGGCATTATGGGGCTTGAAGGGTGTCGCGCAAGTCGCCTAAAGTTTGCCGGTTAAAAAAATCTTCGGGAGGAATATACGATGCTGAAGAACATTCTGGTCGGTGGTGTTGCAGCCGCGGCCATGACGTTTGCCGCCGCGACGGCTGACGCGGCCAAGTGCACCAACGATGTTTGGAAGAAGGTCATGGAGCGAGGCAAGGTCATTGTCGGCGTGAAAGCAGACTACAAGCCGTGGGGATTCCGCAGTGAAAGCGGTGACATTGTCGGCATGGAGGTCGACATGGCTCAGGCGGTTGCCGACGCCATGGGCGTGGAACTCGAGCTGGTTGCGGTCCAGTCTTCGAACCGCATGCAGTTCCTTGAACAGGGCAAGGTTGACATGTTCATCGCCACGATGTCGGACCGACCGGATCGGCGCAAGATTGTTGGCATTACGCAACCGAACTATTACACATCTGGCACCAACGTGATGTCGCCAAAGGCACTTGGCATCAAGGATTGGAAAGATCTCGCTGACAAGCCGGTCTGCGGCAAACAGGGCGCGTTCTATAACAAGATCGTCTCGGAGCGTTACGGTGCCAAGATCGTCGCCTTCACGGGCAATGCCGAAGCTAAACAGGCGCTGCGCGACAGAAAGTGCATTGCCTGGGTTTATGACGACTCGTCGATTATGTCGGACCTGTCATCGGGCAATTATGATGAGTTCGAAATGCCGCTCGCTTCAGAAGATGACAACCCTTGGGGCTTGGCCGTACCGATAGCCGAGAAGGATTGCATTTTTGGCCAGTTCATGTCCGGTATCACTTTCAACATGCATCAGTCCGGAAAATTGATCGAACTGGAACGCAAATGGGGCATCCAGCCTACGGCCTACCTGAAGGCGCAGCATGGGCGCTTCAAGGATTGGCTCGCCGGTAAGCAGTAAGCATCAAGTCGCTGGCCAGGCGTGGCGTATCTCACCACACACCCGGCCAGCGCAACTAGCAAGGGGCGGGGCGATGCTTGAGGCCATTCGGGAGTTCTTTCGCGAGCTGGCTGAAAGCCATCCCAAATGGAACTTTATTTTCTTTCATGACGCGACCCAATGGGAGCGCGTGGTGTCGGGCTTTTGGGTGACGATCGAACTCTCCGTTGTCTGCGTAGTCGTGTCAGTGCTTATTGGTATTGCCGGCGCCTGGCTGCAGGGATCACCACTGCGACTGCTGCGCAGTATCGTACAGGGCTACATCCAGTTTTTCCGCAACACACCACCGCTCATCCAGCTGCTGTTCTTCTATTTCGCACTTGGCCAGTTCACTCCGGCAGTGACCGCCGCAGACGGCTGGACGGTCGAACCGATCATTTCGAATGTCGGTTGGGCAATCATTTCGCTGTCGTTTTTCGCCGGTGCTTTCAATGTGGAGATATTTCGAGCCGGCATTGAGGCTGTGCCGGAATCCACCAAAGAGGCCGCCGAAGCTCTCGGCATGAGCCGGCTGCAAATCTATGTGTATGTAGTACTGCCTCTCGCCTTCCGGGTCAGCCTGCCGGCGCTCAACAACAACCTGGTCAATCTGGTCAAGACCACGACCCAGGCCCTCGCCATCGCCGTGCCAGAGCTTCTTTATCAGATGGTCGGCATCTGGAACGATTTTCCCAGTGCCCAGAACCCGGCCATGGTTGTCCTGTTTTCTGCCTACATCCTGCTCGTTGGCATACTGGTGCTCGGCATGAACAAATGGGAGCGTACCATGCGCATTCCCGGTTACGGAGCGTGATCGATGCCAGACGACTGGGCCGCCAGAACAGATTCGACAGACCTGCCAGTGCTTCTGCCGTTCAGAGAGCCGCAACGTGACGGCGACAATCTGAAATTCTCCCGCTGGCTGGCAGATCTGCCTGGGTGGGTCTTTCCAGCATTGTTCCTGGTCGTCGTTCTGTGGCCGGTTGCAGCTTTTGCCCAGAGCAAATTCAGCACCACGATGGCAATGGATGCTTTGTGGCGCTGGCTACCATTTCTGGTCACCAAGGGCTTTGCCCTCAACATCCTGATCAGCTTCCTGACGATGGCGATCGGCACCATGGCCGGCGTAGTGCTTGGCCTGTGGCAGATTTCGCTGTTGCGTCCAGTGCGTCGGTTTGCCTGGTTTATCACCCAGTTGTTCCGCAACTCGCCCTGGCTGGTGCTGCTCTACATTGTCATGCTGGCCTTTCCCTTCGAGATCAGGCTGGGTGATCTGAGTATTGCCATCCCTGACTGGATGAAGGCAGTCTTCGGCCTGTCCTTGCCGATCATGGCAAATATCTCGGAAATTGTTCGCGGGGCCATCGCATCAGTGCCGACAGGGCAGTGGGAGGCCGCTGAATCACTAGCTTACACCCGCCATCAGACCCTGTGGCGCATTATCCTGCCGCAATGCTTCAAGCGTATGATCCCGCCGTGGATGAACTGGTATGCGATCCTCACAATGGCAACGCCGCTGGTTTCGCTGCTCGGTGTCGAGGAAATTGTTACCCTGTCGCGCCAGGCCATGGAGGCCGAAGACAATCACCCTGAACTGCTAATGCCGTTCTACGGCTTTTGCCTGATCATCTTTTTCGCCTATTGCTACCCGATCGCCCGCTGGACGATCTCTCTTGAACGCAAATTCACGGTAAAACTGTAAGCGTCGGAGTCAGTTTAATGTCTCAAAGCACCTGGACCCCTGATCAGCCGATCATCTCGATCAACGATGTGCATAAATCCTTTGGTGATCTGGAAGTTCTAAAAGGCGTTTCGATTGATGTCATGAAGGGTGAGGTCATTTGCATTATCGGTCCGTCCGGTTCCGGCAAGTCAACACTGATCCGCTGCATAAATGCGCTCAATGATATCCAGTCCGGTTCGATCACTGTCGAAGGCCAGGAAGTGCATGACGCCCATCTCAACAAGCTCGAACTGCGCCAGAAGGTCGGCATGGTTTTCCAGCAGTACAATCTGTTTCCGCATAAGACGGCGCTGGAAAACATCATGATGGCACCGCTCCTAGTGCTCAAGCAACCAAAGGACGAAGTTGAAAAACGCGCCCGCGGGTTGATTAAAAAGGTGCGTTTGGACGGAAAGGAGAACTCATACCCTGGCGAATTGTCCGGCGGGCAGCAGCAACGTGTCGCGATTGCCCGGTCGCTGGCCATGCAGCCCGACGTTATGCTGTTCGATGAGGTGACCGCTGCACTTGATCCGGAAACCGTCAAGGAGGTGCTAGTCACCATTAAAGAACTGGCGGCCGAAGGCATGACCTGCGTCCTGGTCACCCACGAGATGGGTTTTGCCCGGGAAGTGGCCGACCATATTTACTTCACCGACCGGGGTGTCATCGTCGAACATGGTCCTCCGAATACATTCTTCAAAAAGGCCAAGGACCCGCGGACGAAGGAATTTCTGAGTCAAATATTGTAGCCCTAGGCCTGCGCAATAATGGATAACCGGCGGGGTTCCTCTGTAGTATGTACGCTTTGGTACGCACATAGGTGAACTGGCGGGCGGATGCTTCGATTTATCCAGGCAATTGCGGACAAGATACTGACAATAGGACTTGGCCGCGTTCTCGGCTTGTTGCTCGTGTTCCTGTTTGTCATGCTGCGCGTTTGGGACCCGATTCCGGTCGAGCTGCTACGGCTCAAGACTTTCGACATCTACCAGATCGTCAAGCCGCGCAAGGTGACGGCCCGTCCCGTCGTGATCATCGATATCGATGAGGAAAGCCTCAAGACCTATGGTCAGTTCCCGTGGCCACGCACCCGGCTGGCCATCCTAATAGAGAAGCTGCACGCTCTCGGCGCCGCGGCCATTGGTTTCGATATTCTGTTTCCGGAACAGGATCGCATGTCGCCTAAATCCTTGGCCGGAGATATCGCCGGAATAGACGATACAATGCGTGCCACATTGGAGAAATTGCCATCAAATGATATGATCTTTGGCAATGCCATCGGTGGTGCCCGAGTCGTGGTCGGGCAATCCGGGTATCATGAGCCAATCGGCGATGCCAGCCGAAAATGGCAATCCGAAGCGTCCTTTGCCTATATGGGTGGCAAACCGGATCCGTTTCTTCTGAAGTTCCCCGGCATAATCGAAAATGTTCCGGAAATCGAGACCAAGGCCGCGGGGCATGGTATCGTCACCATACGCCCGGAACAGGATGGCATCGTGCGCCGTGTTCCCGCCGTCATGAAAGTCAAAGGCAAGACGTCTCCTGCATTGTCGATCGAGCTGATGCGGGTGGCGACCGGCCAGAAGACGATTCTCATCAAACGAGACGACGCCGGTCTAAAGAGCATTGTGCTGGCCGGTGCCGAGATCCCGACTGACCGGAACGGTCAGGTTTGGGTCTATTTTTCCAAGCATGACCCGACCCGCTTTATTTCGATAAAATCGATCCTCGAAGACGAATTGAGTCCAGGCGCCCTGAACGGTCGGTTGGCTCTGGTGGGCGCCTCTGCGGTGGGTTTGCATGACCTCAAGCCAACGCCGGTCGATGGCGCAGTACCCGGGGTCGAAGTGCATGCTCAGCTGATTGAGTCGGTCCTTACCCGGTCAACGTTGTTGCGGCCAAACTATGCTATCGGCGTCGAAATGCTGCTGATCATCGTTGTCGGTGTGGGAATAGTCGTGCTGGTGCCCATGCTCGGCGCCTTGCGCGTTCTGGTCACTGGCGCAGCCGTTGCGGTGATACTGGCGGCAGGGTCGTGGCTGCTCTACGACAGATACCTGATTCTCATTGATGTCTTGCTGCCGCTGGCATCCAGTTTTGCGATCTACTTTGTTCTCACATTTATCAACTACTTCAGGGAAGAGCTGCAACGCAACGCAATCAGGGGTGCGTTCGGCCAATACCTGTCACCGGCGCTGGTCCAGCAGCTCACCCAGGACCCGGACATGCTCGTACTCGGCGGAGAGACTCGCGAAATCACCGTGATGTTCTCCGATGTCCGGCAGTTTACCGCCATTTCCGAGACCTATCGCGATGATCCGCAGGGTCTGACCACCCTCATGAACCGTTTCCTATCACCATTGTCCGATGTCATCATGGAGCGCAAAGGGACCATCGACAAATATATGGGTGACGCCATCATGGCATTCTGGAATGCCCCGTTGGAAGACAAGGCGCATGCTGGAAATGCCTGTGACGCAGCACTGCAAATGCTCTCCGAACTGTCCGATCTCAACATCCATCTGAAACGTGAAGCCACCGAGGCCGGGCGCGAATTTATCCCGTTACGTGCCGGCATCGGCATAAACACCGGCAACTGCCTAGTCGGCAATCTGGGATCCACCCGCCGGTTCAACTATTCCGCCCTTGGTGATGCGGTCAACCTCGCGTCGCGCATCGAGGGGCTGACGAAACACTACCGGTTGTCGGTCTTGACCGGTGACGACACCGTCCGCTTGGCACCCGATCATGCATTCATTGAGGTGGATATGATACGAGTGGTCGGCAAACAAATCCCGCAACGCATCTATGCGCTACTGGGCGGACCAGAGCTCGCGGCGTCGGCAAGTTTTAGGGAATTTCTCGAACAGCACCAGCAGGCGATCAACAGCTATCGCGCCATGGATTGGGCTGATGCCTCATTTGCACTCGCGTCAGCCGAAAAGGATCTGCCCGCGGCCGTCGATGTGACCGGCCTTTACGCGCTTTATCGCGACCGAATCAGGCAGTTCCAGCTGAATGCCCCGCCCAAGAATTGGGATGGTGTATACATCGCCACGAAAAAGTAAGACCCTCGCCGGAGGTGAGGCGTCGATTAGATTACGGTGCCCGATGTGTCTGTGCCATCATCGTTGAAGATGATATCGACTCCTAAACTCCCATCCAAGGTAGCAACAGTAACGAACTCGCTGTCGTCGGCAGTCCCATCGACATCAACCTGCAGTTCAGTGCCGGCGTCGCCTAGGCGCACGAAGTCCGACAGTGCGTCACCGCTGGAAATGTCCGCAGTGAAAAGTTCGGACAGGTCAACGACGTCTTCGCCAAAAAGATAATCCGTGATGTCGTCGATGGCAGTAACGTCATCCAACACAAAAACATCATCACCGCTTCCACCCGTCAGCGTGTCCGCCCCCGGGCCGCCGACCAGTGTGTCGTTACCGGCGCCGCCTTCGAGTACATCGTCGCCCGCACCACCCATAAGGATGTCATCGCTGATACCGGACGGTATGGCGCCAGCGACGGCTACCGAGCCTTCACTTGTATCGTCCTGGCCTTCTTGATAGGTGCCAGTCAATGTCTGCCCATCACTGAATGAGACACTGAACGGCACCAATTCCTCACCGAAATCGCCACCATCATCTATGTCTGCGTTACCGTCATCTGTGTCGATAGAAAAACGCAATGTTTCGCCAGTCTTGAACGCCTCAGCATCGAAGGTAATCGTGAGAACCGTACTGTCGCCGGCAGTGATTGTAGTGATGTCGTCAGCCGTCACGGTTGTCTCATCGCCAAGCGTAAAAGCAGTTGAATTGCTACCGGTCTGATCAAATAGGCCAAGCCCCGTGATGTCGATTTCGATCTGGGTGATAAATTCAGCCGCCAGTGCACTGGCGAAGGTAAATCCAAATTGATTGGCGCTGTTCCCGGTGCTCCCGGATCTTACATCGGCGGATATCTTGCGCTCTGGGCCCGTTAGTTGATCTCCAATCAGCCAGTCAGTTCCAGTGCCACCAAGGATCGTGTCATTGCCATCCTGACCGAATACGATGTCGTCGCCATCGCCGGCATCAACAGTGTCGTTACCGCCGGCAAGTCCCGATTCTCTGGCGACCTGAACAGCGAAGGTGTTGACGTAGGAAATTGTATCATCGATGCCCCACTCGGCATGGGGTTGGTTACTTAAGCCGGCCTCGAGGTCGACAAAGACGCGCCAGCCCGAATTTTCGGGCAAATCCAAGTGAAGCCGGCCCAGGTCATCGGTGTTTACGATATCAGCAAAAATGAGATCGTTGCCGGCGTTGCCGTTGATCTGATCATTGCCGAGTGTCAATGGGCCATCGGTGTTCGCGTCAGGTAGGCCAAAATCTCCGACAATCAGATCTCCCGCAGTCGTGCCATCGATCGAACCCGCAGTGGCTAATACGGGGTTGAGGAAATGTGCTGTTGCTTCGCCACTGACATCACCGATGTTCGTGCCGACAAACAACCCAGTCGACGGGTCCCTAACGTCAATCGGCTGCGTTGCCGTCTCCTGATCGCCATCAGCGTCCGCGATGGTGTAAGCAAAGCCGTCAGACCCGCTCTGCGCCCCGGCCAAAGCGAAAAAGGTCGGCGCGGCGTACTCCCAGTCTCCATTCGAGAAAATCGTGAGCGTACCGCCGAGCGCAGTTGTCACAGTCGTCAAACCGCCAGACGGAACCCCTGCCGTAGAAGCGCCGGCATCGTAGGTGATCGAAACCACACGCAGCTCATCTGGCGGCGAAAATCCATCAGCCCCTGCGCTGTCATTCGTCAGCACGTTACCAGTTATCGCTTCCGGCAAGGTTCCTGATAGGACTGCGTTCAGGTCGTTCTCATCGAGCACAATGAGTGGCGCCTCACCGCTGTTTGCCACCAGTGCCAGGTTTGATTCGGTGACACCGCCACCGACGCCGACCGAGATCACATCAATGTTGTTGTTGTCGGCAAACGGCTGCCAGGTCGTTCGCCATTCATCTCCTCCTGTGGTCGGGTTGCCATCTGACAAGAAGTAGACCTTATGTCGATACCCCGCCAAATCAGGATCATTTACGTCAAGCAGTAACTGGGTCTCTGCTTCTGTCAGCGCTGCTTGATAGTTGGTGCTGCCATTGGCCGACAGGTCATTGATGAAGTTCGTCGCCGCTGTAAGGTCGCTATCCAGATCGAACGACTCATTCCCCGGCGGATTGTCATGCGAGGGGTTGTCTGCATCTCCAGCAAATGGCACGACCGTGACCTGGACATCGAAGGGTAACTGTTGCAGTTCGCTCAACAGATTGTTGAGCGCTGCTTGTGCCAGCTCAAGGCGCGTTTGTCCTCCCGAGCCGGGAACATCATCGTCCATACTGCCGGAGACATCGAAGACGATAATGATGTTTTGCGGCGCTAACAATCCTGCGTCGACTACAACCGGCGTATCGTCGAGCGCAACAGGCACATCATCAATGATCTCGACATCGAGCGAGGCCGTGTCGCCGTCGCCGTCGGTGTCCGTCACTACAACCGCAAAACTGTCAAACACACCTCCGTTCCGGCCATCGTTTGCCGGGCCGTGGGCAAGGGTGTTACCGTCAAGCGTGTAGGAATAGTCGATTATTCCGTCGATGACATCACCATCGGCACCGATCACCGGCGTGAACCCGGTAAGCGTCAAGGTGCCGGTTGCCGTCGCTATTGTTGTTCCATTGACAAACGCCCCGTCGATCACGACAGCTGATCCCGCAATCGTCACATCGTCTAGACCGTCGACTACTTGGAACGAAAAGCTGCCCGTCTGCGTCAGTGCCGCAATGTTTGGGCTAGATCCATCGGCAAGGTTGGCCTCATCAACGGTCACCTCGGCACTTACATTCTCCAGGCCTTTGATGATCACACCGTCATCGGAACCGTTAATGGAGACAGTGATTTGTTGGCTGTCGCTGGCCCCGTTCGGATCGGTCACGGTGATCGTATAATTCTGCGTTAACGTCTGCCCGGGCGATAGATCATCCAGTTCGCCGTCGTTTACACTAAAGTTCCAGGAAATCTGCCCGCTGCCGTCACCTTGCGATGGATCGGTAATGTTCGATGTAAATGTGCCGCGAAAATTGCTGCCGTCTTCGCTAAAACTGATGCTATGTGCGTCTGCAGCGTCAAAGTCTTGGAAGATCAAAGCACCGCTAGCACTCAATGTCAGCGCATTCTCGCCTTGCGCACCATCAGCCAGCTCATCGACCGACCCCGTCGTTGAACCGCCAGTGATAACCGGCCTATCATTCGCGCCCAGGATTGTGATCGTGACCTCTTGCCCAACAACGCCGCCATTGCCGTCGTCAATGGTGATTGAGTAAGTCTGAGAC
>JAEKFU010000348.1 GCA_016522385.1 Pseudomonadota bacterium | reverse complement strand
GCTCCCAGGAGCGCGGTGAGAAGGAGCGCCGCCTTCGCGCAAACAGGCATGTTCAGTATGGCCCGCACTGCCCCACTCCTCAGCTTGAATATCCGGTCAGATTGCCCCTTAACAGCGCACCAATCTCCCACCAAATTCGTTACCGTTTGGTTAACAGGTCATGCCAAATCGGGTCATTTTGGCAACAAGCTTTATAGCCTTGCGTGACGGTCACCGCGTTCCGACCACAGTTTCTTCAACGACCGGGCCAATGCGTTGACCGACAAAGAGGTGTCGAGATCACCGCGAGGATGGGGATCGAGGCCCATGGATGAAAAAATATTGGCATAGGCATTGTGCAGGGCGGCATAGGCGATATCGAATTTGACGTCAGCGACGAGGGTGTTCATTTCTTCGCGGATCAGCGTTTGTTCACTAACGCGATCGGCGTCAGCTTCAGTACGGATTTGGCGCAGCAGGCGGCGCTGGACATCGTAGAATTGCGACGCGGTGCGTAGCTCCTTGCGGCTGTGAAGATATCTCACGCGGCTGATGTGCACCTGTGTCAAAATCGCAATTGTCAGCGCCTTGGCGCGTGCTCTAAGCAGGGCATCCTGGGCGGCGACGACATTCTTCCGGGCCGGATACTCGAATACGTTCATCAGATTCCAGCTCGCCTTGGCGCCCCAGCTCAGCCAATGCTGATTGAACAGGAAGGAATTGCTGTCATAGTTCAGGCCGGCATAGGTTCTCAGGCTTGGCAGCAATTCCAGCAGCGCGGCCTCTGCTTCCTTGTCGTTGATGCGTAGGCGGTATTGCACTTCGAGCAATTCAGGCCGGTTACGCAGCGCCTTGGCCATCATCTTGCGATACGGCACCTTCAGCCGCAGATGTCTCAGCCGGCGCGTGCCTTTGACAAGCGAGAACTTGGTGCCAGGTGTCAGGTTCATCAAAGCGGCCAACTGGGACTTGGCAATTTTCAGATCACCTTCGAGCCGCTGCAACTCTCGTCTGATCTCTACCAGCTCTCGTTCATAAGTCAGCACGGTGATCAACGAGGTTTGCCGCGTCTTGTAAAGCGTTCTGGTGTTTGCCAACGCCTTGCGCACGCGCCCGTCCAGTTGGCGCAACTTTCTGATCAGCCGCTCATAGCTGACGGCGCGCCAGTAGGCCGTGCGGACATCTTCGATGACCCGGTTAATCACCTTGCGCTTGAGCTGCTCGGCAATCAGCACTTCGTCGGCGGCCTGCTTGGCGCGCACGTAGGACAGTCCGAAATCAAGAATGTCCCAGGAAAAGGTTAGATCGCTGGAAAAAATGTTCCGCTCCTGGGAGGTCGATGAGTCCAGGCTCTGGGCACCAACATCGCCCTGGTCCTGGAAAAACCCCGGATTGTTTAACAAACGGCTGTTGCCGCCTGAAAAATTGCTCCGACCGGCATAACCGCTGTTGGCAACCAGATCGGGCAGCAATTTGTAGTGGGCAAGGCTCAAGTTCTTGATCCTGAGCGCCTTCTCCATGATCTCGACTTTGTAGTCTAGATTGTACTTGAGGGCTCTCGCCATTGCCTCATAGAGGTCAATCGGTCGCTCTACGTTCTCCTGATTTTCCGTCGCAGATCTCAGGGTGGAGGAGGCGAACTGGCTGATGTCGATGTCGCTGAGCGGTTCAGGTGAAATCGTGCAGCCGGCGATCAGCAGCACAAGCAACGCAAAGCAGACCGACCAAGTCGCCCTACGCCGGCCATTGGTCATGATATGACCAACCTGTCGGATGTGAACCGTCACCTCTTTGCCCCGCCAGATGATTCTCGCGAATCACTTCGTCGCACCCACTATAACGATTTGTTGTTTCGTTAAGAATCCCATGCACTGGGAATCTTTGCCTGCGCAAGCTAGCGCGCCAGAGCAGCGGCAAGGTCTTCCAGATCTTCGGTCGCCGAACGTTCTTCGGTCAACTGTTCGCTGAATAGGCTGCCAATATCGGCATGAGTATCCGAAGCGCTGGCCAGCTGAATTTCACCTGTCCGGGCTTGGATCATGACGTCCGTCGTGATCACAGTGCCATCATCGAGGACGGCCTTGACACGAATGTGCAGTTCGCTGACATCTGCCGGCCGCTGTCCCATAAGCGATCCATCGCTATTGGCGTGTAACCAGTCAGGCAGCGCACGGCCATCGGCCAGAGTGAAGCGGTACTCCGAGACTGACCGGCCAAGATCTTCCGCGAGAGTGTCGCTGACCTGCACGAAGAGCAGATTCTGTCGGACCAGGGACTCGATAACGATCTGGTTGTCCGATGACTCGCCCTCAGCGGTTGCCGAGCCAAAGATATCCCGGCGAAGTGAGAAACCGGTCAGCTCTTCAGGTGCCCACGCGGTTGTGTCGAGGTCGTAGTGGTCACCGACCAGCTCGGCCAACTGCCACGTGTATTCGCTCGTGAGGATCTGGCTGACCGCCCCATTGCTGCTCGAAATATCAACCAACCCGTTGAGATTACTAGCCGCGTTGGCCGTCTCGACGACGATGCCATCCGCGCCCTGAAGGCTGGTCGCCCCATCGAGATAGGTGATGTCATTGACCGCTTTGATGATTATTCCATCCGCAGCCTGCAGACTGACGGTATCTGGACTGGCAGGCCCGCCGACATCTATGTCGGATGAATTCATCGTCAAAAGGGTCTCGATGTCCGCGCCGCCCTGCGGGGTGACGTTTACGTTGATCGTTGCGATGTCGGTGCCGCCATTAGTGTCATCCACCAGCACTGTAAAACTGTCCGGGCCATTGAAGCCGGCATCGGGCGTATACGTATAGGCACCGGCCGGCGTGACTGTGACGGTACCATTGCCCGGGCCGCCCGCAAGCGAGAAGACCGGTACATCACCATCAATATCGGTTGATGCCACAGTACCGGAAACCGGTGTGTCCTCTGGGGTGGTCAGGGTGCTGCCAGTTGCGACCGGTGCATCATTGACGCCAAAGACCGTAATCGTGACGGACGCCGCGTCAGTACCGCCCCTGCCATCTGAAATGGTGTAGGAAAAGCTGTCGGTCGTACTAAGGCCAGCAGCTAGGTTGTCGAACTGACCGTTCGGATCATAGCTATAAGAACCGTCGGCGTTGACCGTCAGCAGAGCACCGGAACCAAGCGTGATCTGGCTGCCGACCACAGCACCGCTGCCGTTGATTTCAGAAACGGTTAGCGGATCGCCGTCCGGATCACTGTCATTGGATTGAATCAGACCAGTGGCAGTTGGCACGGACAGTACGGTGTCTTCATCTGTTGTGCCAATGTCAGCGCCGGCGATGGGAGCGATATTGGCGCTGGTCACGGTGACAGCGACCGTGGTCGTTTCCGTGACGCCACCTGAGGTCACCGTGTAGGTGAAGGTGTCGGTGCCGGTATAGCCGATGTTTGGCGTATAGGTCACCGTACCGCCAGCATCGATGACCACTGAACCGTTGGCACCTTGCGTAACGGCGGTAACCGCAGCGCCAGGATCCTCGAAGTTGTCATTGGCCAATACATCAACGGTAACCGCTGTGTCTTCCGC
>JAEKFU010000320.1 GCA_016522385.1 Pseudomonadota bacterium | reverse complement strand
GCTGCCAGGTGGTCGCGCAATCTCCAGCGGATCGGGATCGATCGAGATGATTTGCTGCAGCCTATCGACAAGCGGCAGAGTCTGACGTGAAACAGATTTGAGATGCGATGGTCCCAGGCGGTACATACCGAGATAGTCGGTGTGGACGAGCAACCCACGAACCGCGTAGGTGAGTGATGGCACATCATTGGGCAATGCCGCGATCAGATCGCTGAATCGTGCAGGATCAGTCCACTTTCCGTGCTTCCTGAAATGTTGAAGATGGCCAACAGGCATAGCCGCCCATGATGGCGAAATTGCTCCGCAGCGGCAACCTTACCCGATCGTCCCGCCATCATCGCGGGTGACAGCAATCACTGCCGAGCGCGGCACCGATTGTGGACCGTCCGGAAAATGGCTGTCACCGCCTCTTTCGCCAGGATGCTGAATGCCTACAAACATGGTCTTCTTGTCAGACGACCAGGCAATGCCGGTGACTTCGCACTGGCGCGGACCGACCATGAACCGTCTGATCTCGCCCGTTGCCGGGTCACCTACCAGCATCTGGTTGTTGCCCATGCCGGCAAATTCACCTTTGTTGCTGTAATTACCGTCGGTCTGGATCCACAGCAATCCGTTACTGTCGAACGCCAAACCATCTGGAGAATTGAACATGTTCTGCTCGGTCACATTGTCTGATCCGGCGAACTCATAAGAATAGATGGCCGGATTGCCGGCGAGAACGAACAGTTCCCAGGCAAAGCCGTTTGCTGTGTGATCACCATTGTCCGGCCTCCATCTTACGATTTGCCCAAAAGGGTTGCCGACGCGAGGGTTTGGCCCATTGGTCCGGCCGTCATCGCCGCCTCTGTTTGGCTTCTTGCCACGGTCTTTGTTGTTGGTCAGACAGCAATAGACCTCATTTCTATCGGCGCTCACCGCCACCCATTCCGGGCGGTCCATGGTTGTAGCGCCACGAGCCGAAGCGGCATGGCGCGTGTGAATGCAGATTTCGGCTAGAGAGGCCATCCCGGTTGTCTCGGGCGTGAGCGCAACCCATTCACCACGCATGTTTTCTGAGAACTTGGCGGCATAGAGCGTGCCGTCTTCGAGCAGTATGGCGTTGTCGGCTCCGACGGCGTAAGAACCTCGGCTGACATAGCGGTACAAGAATTCGCCGCGCTCGTCATCGCCCATATAGACGACGACCTGGCTATTTGCGGCAACCACCACCTCGACATTTTCATGCTTGAAACGGCCGAGCGCGGTCAGCTTTCGAGGTGCCGAACTTGGATTCATCGGATCGACCTCAACGACGTAGCCGGCACGGTTAGGCTCGTTCGGATGCCTTGAAAAATCGAAACGTTCATCAACCGTTGCCCACCGATACCCCCAATCCTTTGCACCAATGCCATAGCGCTTCATGTCAGGATTTGGTTCGAAGGTTGCATCGCTGGCCGAAAAATAGCCGTTGAAGTTTTCCTCGCATGACAGATATGTGCCCCACGGCGTGTGCCCGCCGCCGCAATTGTTCCAGGTCCCCAGAGCTGAGGTTCCCGCCGGGTCCGCGGCCGTTTTCATAAGCCGATGGCCGCGGGCGGGCCCGGAGATTTCAATCGGTGTATCCGCGGTGATCCGGCGGTTGTAGGGTGAGTCTTTTACAATTGACCACTTGCCTTCCCGCTGGCTGATCTCGGCAAAGGAGATTCCATGCGCCGCCTTGCTCTTGCGAAAGTCGTCGGGAGCTTCCGGTTTCTTGCTCTGTCGATTGGCGTGGATGATATCGTTATTGGTATATTCGTTGTTGACCGCCAGAACATGCCGGTCACCTCTCGAAAAAACGTACATACCATCAATATTATCGCCGATCACGCGCTCCTGACTTTCGCCGGTACCACGCGTGGCCTGGTCAAACTCTGCACCGTCGGCCCACAGCGGATCTCCCCACCTGGCGACAGTATGCCAACTGAAGCCCGGCGGCAGGGTTACAGTGTCCTGTGTGTTGGCAGCTATCGCTTCGAATTCCAGCCTTTCGTTAGCCTGCGCACGACGATTTGGAGGAACAGTTGAGCCGGCAACGAATGCGGCACTCCCCCACGCCATGCCGCCTGCCAGGAAGCCACGTCGGCTCACCACTGCTGCCACAACACGTTCGAAGCCAGTCACTTCGGGTGCCGGAGTGCGCATTTCGTCAAATTCGTCGAAAGACAGTTCACTGCCACCGCTCTCCTGCGGAGCCGCGTCTTTGTTGATCATTTTCTCAGCCACTAAACCACAAACCTCTCATCCACTACACCGCGTGATCGCTGACCGATTGACAGCCGCTGACAAGCAGAACAACCGGCACGATCAAAATTCTGGCACGCTCTGAACCGGATAGTAATTCCTTCGTGCAAAGCCAATGTGACAGCTCGGTATCAAGCTCCGCTGCGCTGGCATGCTTATTGCTGCCTGCTCAAAACCTGAAATTTGAGGCGGAACCCAAGGTATGAATATTCAACAGATACGGCAAGATCTGAGCTTCACAGCTGGTTACAGCGGCATCCAAACGCCTTTGCCGGTAGATTGGGCCTGGTTAGCGGCATTGCTCTCGGCAGTCGTCGTTGTGGGGGCAGCATCATTGCAACCTTGGGTAGATCCCGCCGATCTGCTCCGGGATCCGCTGGCAGTTGCTGAGTTGAAGGGCCCCGCATGCTGCAAGGTTTATGACGGCCTGGTCTCAAATCTTGGCGTCATCTTGTGGATGGCCTGTGCTGCAATCTGCATCTTTTCCGGCGGTTTGCTGGCGGCAGACAGGCAATTTGTGGCCGGATACGGGAAATTTCTTCTGGCCGCCGGACTTTTTAGCGGGTTTCTCGGCTTTGATGATCTGTTTCTGGTGCATGAGAATGTATTGCCCGCATTTGGCATCCCGCAGCCCATCACCTATGGGGCATACGGATTACTTGCGCTGGCCTATATTGCGGCTTCCTGGCAGCTAATCCTTGAAAACCGTTTCTGGATGCTGATTGGCGCCATAGCGCTGCTCGGCTCCAGCGTAACCATTGACTGGATTTTTCATTCGGACAGTGCGTGGCGCATCATAGTCGAAGATGGCGCAAAATTCAGCGGGATCTGCCTCTGGACGATGTTTCATGCAACCGCAGCCTGGTCCGCGCTGTCGATGCGCGCCGGCCGCTCCTGACGTAATTCAGCTCCCCCTCGTGACCCTTCCTAAGTCCATGCAAGCCAGTTGGCAGAGGAAAATCCCGCCACAAGCGCGACAAGAGGTCCTGCTGTTGGGCAATTATCGCCCTGCAGTGACCATCGCGCGGGCTTTGGCAAATCGGGGATTTAGCATCATTCTGGGATCACTAGGCGAAGATCACGGCTGCCGGTTCTCGCGGCATGTGCACGATGTCTGGGACCATCCTGATCCGACAAAGGACGATTCGGCGTTTTCTCTTGCCCTCAAGCATTTCCTGGCTGAACGCCCTAGCATCAAATACATCATTCCGATCACCGAAGAATTTGCCAACTACTTCGCTGAGCGCAGCGAGCCGCTGAACGGAGCTGCAACGCTCGTATCGCCTCGTTCGGACATCGTTGCTACATTTGCCGACAAGTTCACGGCCCTCAAGCTGGCAAGGAAGTTAGGGGTTGTCACACTTCCGTTTGATTTGGTGCAGGACTACGCTGGTTTGCTGCAAAGTGCCGAAATTATAGGCTTTCCGCTGACCGTTCGGCCGGTCGGCACGACCGCCCGTCTGGACCAGAAAAAGGCGCTCATTCTGGACAATTCTAGCGAGTTGCGTGCAGCACTACCG
>JAEKFU010000311.1 GCA_016522385.1 Pseudomonadota bacterium | reverse complement strand
GTACGGGGCAACACACCAAGCTGCCCGGCGTGCGGCATTTGGCGGGCCAAAATCCGATTAGATTACTTGAGCTCTTCAACAAGGCTCATTCTGTCTATACGCGCGACTTGATTACTGGGTTGCCGTTGGACGTATTGCTCCTGTTTGTGAGCGAAGGGCAGTACAATCGCGAAACCTTCTTGCCGGCCAAACCCGCGGGCGCCGGCCGGTTGCAGAGAGGTCAGGACATATTTGAAGGCGTATGTATGAGTTGCCATAATCCTCTTGGCACAGGGGGTTTTAAAGACCGGCCAGGGCTGCGCCCGAGCCTCGGCTGGCTTTCACGCCATAAGCCTGAACGGACATTGCATAAGCTCATCAATGGCGTGCCGGCCACGGAAATGCTGACTCTAAGGTTCGTGGAAGATGATGCCATCCGGGACTTGATGTCCTACTTGCGCACACTCGATCTGGAGAATTGAAACGCTCGGTGATTGAAGCTTCAACAGTCCCTAGAGGGGTCCTAAAAAATTTCGCTAATTTGACGCACATCAACAGGTATGGCTGCTTACCGACTAATTTTACTTCTTCGCAAATGGACCTGGACGAAAGCCGAAGCCGGGTCAGGACTGTTGAAGCAGACCCCTTTCAGGATAGGTGTGTCGCGGGAGTTAATTCATAATGCGGTCAAATCGAAACCAATGTCTGATTTTTACGTACGTCATTCTGACTTCACTCGGTTCTGTCATTTGGAGTGCTCATGGCATCGCCGAAACCGATCAAAGCACGACCGGACGGGCGGTACTTGGCGGTGAGATAGCGAAAGCCTGGTGTACACAGTGCCATTTAGTCGGTGCCGAGATCACCGGGACGGTGCAAAGTGATGTGCCGACATTCCATCAGATTGCCAATCGTGCTGGGCAGTCGCCGGACAGAATAAAAAACTTCCTGATAGATCCACATCCGCCGATGCCCAATCTGCATCTCTCGCGTCAACAAATGAGCGACCTGGCGACATATATCTTGTCGCTGAAGCAGCAGCAGGGAAACTGATGCTGTTGCAAAACGCATTCGGCGCACGTTTCTGAACGGAGACTGGCCGAAGAACAGGATTTTCAGTCGTGGACATCCGTTGTCACGGGTCATGCTACCGTGACCGCGACGGACTCTGGAACCCTCAAAGGCGTCAGTTCCCGACACGCCGCCTCCTGCCCTGGCTAAAATGGATTAGGGTGTGGTGACAATTCACAACCAAAGGCACACAGCGGAAATGCGAAAGATACTTGTCACAGGTGCGCTAGGCCAGATCGGTTTTGAGCTGATTCCAGCGCTATGCCAGATCCATGGCCCAGAGATGGTGATAATTTCGGATTTGCGCACTCTGCCTGCGACCTTCAAACATGAAGGCCACTACGAACATCTGGACTGCACAAAGCTTCATCAACTTCAGGAGGTTGTGCGCCGCCACGACGTCGAAACAATCTATCATTTGGCGGCGCTGCTATCGGCCGTTGCCGAGGAAAAGCCCCAGATCGCCTGGAAGGTGAATATGGGTAGTCTTCTGAACGTGCTTGAAGTTGCGCGCCAACATGACTGCTCTGTATTCTTCCCGAGCTCCATAGGAGCGTTTGGCCCCTCAACGCCAAAGAATGCTGCACCGCAAGACACTGTTCAGCGGCCGACATCAATGTATGGTGTGACGAAAGTCGCCGGAGAGATGCTGTGCGACTACTATCATGGGAGGTTCACTACAGATACCAGGGGCCTGCGGTTGCCAGGGCTCATTTCCCATTCGGCACCGCCGGGCGGCGGCACCACCGATTATGCGGTCGAGATTTTTCACCATGCCGTGCGATACGGTTGCTACAGCTGTTTCTTGAAGCCGGATACCCGACTTGACATGATGTACATGCCTGATGCGACCCGAGCGATGATTGAGCTGATGGACGCCGATGGCGACCGCCTGAAGCATCGCAACGCCTTCAATGTGGCCTCGTTGAACTTCACGCCCGACGAGCTTGCAGAAGAGATCCGCCGGCACATTTCTGATTTTCAGATCACATACGAGGTCGATCCGGTGCGCCAAGCCATCGCCGATTCCTGGCCGCGATCGCTGGACGACAGCGCGGCGCGCGAAGAATGGGGATGGGTTCCCAAGTACGATCTAGGTTCGATGGTGAGGGATATGATCGAACATATCACCAAGAATGTGCAGCTGGCCCGCTGAGCCTAGAGCGCGCGCAGAAGGTGGATCCGCGATGCTATACATCTGAAGTCCTGTTCCGGTTGATTGTCGCACCATGAAAAAGATCGGTTTTCTGATCAATCCAATAGCCGGCATGGGAGGACGTGTCGGACTCAAAGGCACGGATGATATGGCGAAGCGGGCATCAAGGCTCGGTGCGCAGCCGGTATCCGCCGTGCGCGCCTCAACGATGTTGCAGAATTTGCAGTCAAAGTTGCGGGCGCTCAGCGAGCCGCTGAAATTCTGCTGGCTTACCAGTGGTGGTCGCATGGGGGCCGATGCTCTGGAAACCGCCGGCTTCAGCAATTTGGAAGTCGTCTACTCGCCTGCCCAAACACCTTCCCAAAAAGACACTACGGCTGCCACAAGGGTATATGTC
>JAEKFU010000300.1 GCA_016522385.1 Pseudomonadota bacterium | reverse complement strand
CACATATACGATCGACAAATGGTCCACAACCATCGATCCGCCCACTTGCGCGATGTGCAGCGAATGCCTATTGCATCGGTGTCCGTTTCACATGATTGATAGACCGATGAAATTAGTCGTGCAGGGTGCTTCGAAAGCATCAGAGGTTCCCGGATTGACGGCCGCAACCGGCGGGCTTGAATTGGCCTTTGCCGCAGATGGTGAACAGCTGGCCAGACACCTGCCCGGCGCACAGATCTTGCTGGGCTGGGATTTTCGCGGCAAGGATCTGGCCAACTGCTGGCACCTGGCGGACAGCCTGGAGTGGATACACTGGGGCGGGGCCGGCGTTGATGCGGTTCTGTTTCCCGAACTTGTCGACAGTGAGGTCGTCTTGACAAATTCGCGCGGTTTGTTCGACCGGGCAATGGCCGAATACGTCCTCGCTTACATGTTGATTGAGGAAAAACTGTTTCGTGAGTCTGTTGAACTACAGAAACAGTGCAAATGGAACCACCGCTTCACCGGTAAGCTCGCCGGTCAGAATGCGGTGGTGTTTGGCGTCGGCAGCATAGGTCGCGAGATTGCGAGGGTGCTCAAGGCGCTCGACGTCAATGTCTCGGGCGTCGGCCGTTCGGCCAGGCCCGGCGATGAGTGCTTTGCCGCAGTACACGCCGCCGAAGATGCCGTGAACGTCGTCGGGAATGCGGACTGGGTCATCGGCGTGATGCCTGCCACCACCGAAACATACAAAGTCTTTGGCAAGGCGTTATTCGCAAACATGCGACCTACTGCGCGCTTCATCAACGTCGGGCGTGGCCAGGCGGTCGATGAGGCCGCACTGCTGGCTGCCCTTCAGGAAAATGTGATCGCCGGCGCAATGCTAGATGTCTTCGATTCCGAGCCACTGCCAGCCGACAGCCCCATGTGGCAAATCCCGAACTTGTTCGTATCCGCGCATATGTCCGGTGACTACCGCAATTTTCCTGTCGACGTAGCGGAGATGTTCTTTGACAATCTGGCGCGCTTTCGAGCGGGACAGGCGCTCCGCAATGTTGTCGACAAGAAACTCGGTTTTGCCGCAAGCAGCTAACGTCTTTATGAGGCTTGCAGGCACCACGCTTCATCGCCTACGAACAGGCCTATCTCGATTTCACCATCATGGAGTCCAGCAAAACGATGAAACTGCCCGGCAGCTTCTACAAACCACTGACAATCGGGTCACCTGCGCCCTATCGCGAACTACCGGTAACACTTGAGCGCATGATCCACTTTGTGCCACCGCATATCGAGAAGATGCGCGCCAAGGTGCCCGACTTGATCAATACGGTCGACGTTGTGCTGGGAAACCTAGAAGACGCCATTCCCGCCGATCACAAGCAGGCAGCGCGCGATGGATTCATCACGTTGGCCAAGGGCAATGAATTCGCGGCGACTGGCCTTTGGACCCGGATCAACTGTTTGAACAGCCCCTGGGTGCTGGATGACATCACCGAAATCGTCGGCGAAGTCGGTGACAAGCTCGACGTCATCATGCTGCCCAAGGTCGAGGGCATCTGGGATATCCATTATCTCGATCAGTTACTCGCCCAGCTTGAAGCCCGTCATGGTATCTCCAGGCCTATCCTCATCCATGCCATTCTTGAGACCGCCGAAGGCGTAAAGAACGTCGAGGACATCGCTGCTGCCTCGCCACGCATGCACGGCATGAGCCTCGGTCCGGCCGATCTCGCAGCCTCGCGTGGCATGAAGACCACGCGTGTTGGCGGCGGCCACCCGGCCTACGGCGTGCTCGCTGACATGGCCGGTGACAAGCCGCGCAGCTTTTCCCAGCAGGACCTGTGGCACTACACAGTCGCCAAGATGGTTGACGCTTGCGCGGCCAACGGCATCAAGGCGTTCTATGGGCCGTTCGGCGATTTTTCCGATCCCGTCGCCTGTGAGGCCCAATTCCGCAACGCCTTCCTGCAGGGATGTCACGGCGCCTGGTCGCTGCACCCGACTCAGATCGGCATCGCAAAACAGGTGTTTTCCCCCGATATCGACGAGGTCAGGTTTGCCGCCAGGATCCTGGAGGCTATGCCCGACGGCACCGGTGCAGTCATGATCGACGGTAAGATGCAGGACGATGCGACCTGGAAGCAGGCTAAGGTCATCGTTGATTTGGCCCGCCTCGTGGCGGCCAAGGACCCCGAGTTGGCCGACGCGTACGGGGTTTGAGGCGACGTCACAGTGCGGTGACATGCCCCTTGCAAACCATGGTTACCTGAGCCATTTGTAGGTTCAAGGAGCATATTCGAGATGCACAAAATCAACCGAGAGGCAAAATTTGCCATCGGCCAAGTCGTCAAGCACCGCATCTATCCGTTTCGCGGTGTGATCTTTGACGTCGATCCGACCTTCGACAACACCGAAGAATGGTGGGAGTCGATTCCTGAAGAAGTTCGGCCCCGCCGGGATCAGCCGTTCTATCATCTGTTTGCCGAAAACGAGGAAACGGAATACGTCGCCTACGTTTCGGAACAGAACCTATTGTCCGATGATAGCGGTGAACCGGTGCGCCACCCTCAGGTCCGCGAATTCTTCGGTGCCTTCGACAAGGACCGCGGCGCCTACGACATGATTATCTCAAATGCGCACTGATTGCTTATAAGGTGCTTGTTCGGCGCTTGAATGCATGAGCCACCCAAAAAACGGTTTCAACCGTCCGGGTGGCTCACATTGGCGTTTTCACGTTATCTGCGGCTATTCGCCCCGCAGCAGTTTCACAACTACCAATTTTGGATAGCACGAGGTCACAACCAATAGACACCTGATTGGTTCACGGCACGGCGTTTGCCGCGCACCGCTTGTTCGATCTGCCATGGCTGAACGCCGATGTCCTTCAACTCATGATCGCTCATGTTATGCATATAGGCGGATGCCTTGCGTTCTTCATGTCTGCGCTTGAAGGATTGCCATATTCGCCGCGCAGCGGGTGCAAACCCTCTACTGGCGCCGGCACTAGCGCCCGAACGCGCCGTTCTGCTTGCTGATGTCATATCAACTACTCCTGTTGGTGCCGCTCCGAGACCTGCTGTGTGTTAGTGGAGTCACGGTTCGGCCGATTTGTGTTGGCTGGGCACATGCCCAGTGACGGCGGTTATGCAATCGCTTTGTATCATTGTGATTTCTCGTAAACCGTTATGTTGCTTCAATTGTTTCTGGAGTGTTCCATTTGAGACCCGAGCAAAATCGAAAAAAAATTGCACGTGGAAACCTGGCCAAAGCCGCTGCACACCGTCGAAAGCGGGGAAAACTGCAAACAGCGCCTTAAACCCTCACAGCGATTGCAATATTGACGCCTTCATCGGCTTGAATTGCCGCTAACACCTTCACACTTAAACCCTTGAATCCCGGCAAAAAGGATCCACTACAATGAAGCAGCTAATGCGCCTTGCGGTTTTCTTCGTCTTTGTCATCGCAACATCCATGCCGCCACCCGCCGAAGCGGGAAACGATGATCCCGAGCTGATCTTCAAGCGCTCGACGGTCTTCCGCCTGCTGTCCCCGGACGCCAAGTTGGCGACCTATGCTATCGATGATCCGCTGATCGAAGGCGTCGCCTGTCACTTCACGGTGCCTGAGATCGGTGGCTGGAAGGGTTGGGCTGGATTTGCCGAAGAACGTTCCGAGGTTTCGCTCGCCTGCCGGCAGGTGGGTCCGGTAAGCTTCAAAGGCAAATTCGAGCAAGGCGAGGATGTTTACCGCCAGCGCCGCTCACTATTCTTCAAGAAAATGCAGATCGTGCGAGGCTGCGATCCGAAGCGCAACGTTCTGGTCTATCTGGTCTACAGCGACAGGATCATCGAAGGATCTCCACAGAATTCGACCTCTACGGTGCCGATCATGCCCTGGGGCAATTCACCGGCCCCCAGATGCGTCGAATTTCTGGAAAACTGATTCCGCAAATTCATGCAGCCATCACGAGTATGATGTTATGCAATCGCGATAGTTTGCGATTCGATGACAGGAATGCCCGCAATGGCCACGTTATTTAGCCGCATCATGGCGGCGTTATGCCTGTTGTGCCTGCACACGCCGCTTCAGGCGGCACCGACGCATGGTATCGCCATGTATGGAGAACCCCAGCTACCGCCGGATTTTACCCATCTGCCTTATGCCAACCCGGACGCTCCAAAGGGCGGCACATTGCGTCAGGCGCTGACCGGCAGCTTTGATAGTGTCAACCCATTCATCATCAAAGGCCAACGCGTCGGCGCGGTCAGGAAATACGTCTATGAAAGCCTGATGGCCCGCAATCGCAACGAGCCGTTTTCTCTTTATGGCCTATTGGCCGAGACCATCGAGGTCAATCCGGAGCGAACCAAGGTTACGTTTCGCCTGCGACACGAGGCAAGGTTCTCCGACGGCCACCCGGTAACCGTGTCCGATGTGGTGTTCTCGCTAAATACCCTGCGCGATCATGGTAGGCCCAACCACCGCACCTTTTATTCCAAGGTGGAGCGCGTCGAGACGCCCGATGAGCGTACCATCACCATGTACCTGGCCGGAGGTGATCGCGAGCTCGTGCTTATCCTCGGATTGATGCCCATCGTGCCAGAGCACTTTTTTAAGGGCCGCACGTTTGAGGCGACGACGCTCGAGCCGCTGGTCGGTAGCGGCCCTTACACCATCGCGCAGGTCAAGCAAGGTGAAAAAATCGTCTTCAAGCGCAATCCGGACTATTGGGGCCGCAATCTGCCGGTTTCCAAGGGGCTGTGGAACTTTGACGAGATCATCTTCGACTACTACCGTGACAGTCAATCGGCCTTCGAGAGTGTGAAAAAACGCCTCAGCGACATTCGCGAGGAGTTCGATGCGACCCGTTGGTCCACCGCCTATGATTTCAAGGGCGCGCTGTCTGGAGAATTCATCAAGCAAACCATACCCACCGGCTTGCCAAAGCCGGTTTCGGCATTCGTCTACAATACCCGCAGGCCGATATTCGCCGATGTGCGTGTCCGCGAAGCATTGCTCTATGTCTTTGATTTCGAATGGGCCAACACCAATCTGTTTCATGGACTGTTCAAGCGGACCGAGGGTTATTATGACGGTTCGATATTGTCTTCCGTCGCGCGCCCCACATCGCCTCGCGAACAGCACTACCTCGACCTGACAGGGGCTGAGCTGCGGCGTGACTTTACTGACGGTACAGCCCGGATCCCGACAAGCGATGGTTCCGGCCGTGACCGCGCCAACCTCAAACACGCCTTGCTGCTGCTACGTCAGGCCGGCTGGCGCGCCAAGGGTGGCAAGCTCGTTAACGAAGCAACCGGTGAGCCCTTCGTTTTTGAACTGACGGTCCAGAACCGCGAACAGGAACGCACCGGATTGCATTTTCAGCGCTCATTGCGCCAGATTGGCATCACCATGAAGCTACGTCAGGTCGATTCCGCCCAATTTCAACGACGCCTGCAAACCTATGACTTCGACATGCTGCCATTTACGTGGTTCAACTCACTGTCGCCCGGCAACGAACAATTGTTTTACTGGGGTAGCGAGGGGCGTGATCGTGAAGGCACTCGCAACTATATGGGCGCCAGCGATCCTGCGATAGACCGGATCATCGCGGAAATGCTCAAGGCCACTTCGCATGAAGATTTCATCGCTACGGTCAGAGTGCTTGATCGCTTGTTGCGGGCCGGGTTTTATGTCATGCCGCTTTATCACTCGCCGGGCCAATGGATTGGCCATTGGAAGCCCATCACCTGGCCGGCCCAACCTTCGCTTTTCGGCTTCCTGCCAGAAACCGCCTGGGTCGCGCCGGAGTGAGCAGTAAATGTACGTACACGGATATTCCGGCGAACCGCCGCCTGAAAGCTTCAACCTGGCACGATACTGTCTTGCCGCAAGTGCTGAGAGCACACCCGACAAGACAGCGCTGATCCTCGCTGAGGATCCGGAAGGAAGCGTCGCACTACATGTCAGTTACAAGGAGATAGAAGACCACGTCCTGCGCATTGCTTCCGGCTTCGGCGAACTCGACGTGGCGGCGGGTGCACGGATTTTCCTGCGCATGGGAAACACACTCGATTACGCGCTGATGTTCTTTGGCGCCAATGCCGCAGGGCTGGTGCCGATACCTGCCTCGGCCATGCTGTCGCCCACCGAAGTTGAAGTAGTGCTTGAAGACAGTGGTGCTGAGTTGCTGGTGAGCGACGGCACACTGCCGCTGCCCGAAATCAACAGTGATATCGAACTCATGGGCGCAGACGGCATAGCTGCACTAAAGAAACACTCGCCGGCGGCGTATGCCGACACTCATAAAGAC
>JAEKFU010000299.1 GCA_016522385.1 Pseudomonadota bacterium | reverse complement strand
GTTCAAACCTTTGACTATCGTGGCGAGACCCGCCACGCACAGCCGGGCGACGCTTTCGCACTTCACCCTGACGAGCTTCACGACGGCCGGCCGGGAACCGAAGATGGATACAGCTATCGCATCATGTACATCGCACCGGATCTCATTGGGCAGGCGATAGGCAACGTGTCACTGCCGTTTGTAGCGCAAGCCGTTGTTCGTGATCGACGGTTTACCAATATTGCGAAGTGTGCCTTTTGGGTTGCTGATGAAAATCCAAATGAGTTCCATCGAACCGATATTGTCAGATCACTCGCGGACGCAATTTGTAAAATTGCGGGCCAACCACCCAAAACGGCGAGGCCCGTTGACGTGGTTTCGATCAGCAACGTGCGGGACCACATATTGGATAAGCTGGTTGACGGCATCAGCATGGTCGAACTCGAGCGTGAACATCACATGGACCGCTATTCGATCTCACGGCAGTTTCAGCGTATCTTCGGTGTATCTCCCAGCCGGTTCGTCAAGATGCGTCGTTTGGATTTGGCAAAAACCAATATTCAGAACGGCAAGGAATTGGCCGACGCGGCCATCGCTGCGGGTTTTGCCGATCAAAGCCACATGACTCGGGATTTCCGCAAGACTTTCGGCGTGACGCCCGGCCTTTGGAAGTCGCTAGTCAAACAATCGGCCACAATCGATCATCGTGCTGTCGAAATCGAGACGCTGCAGCGCAGCAAATAGCATCGCCTGGTTGGACGACACGACCGGCTTGCCTAGCGCCCCTTCTAGCCTGTCGATGATCTCGACGCTGCGCATGTCGGTGCAAGACAGGACAACGGCTTGAGCCTCGGGATGATCGGCACGCCGGCCAAGATTGAAGACGTCATCGGGCGTCAGTGCGCCCTGGCCGTAGTTGCCGAGCGCCTTGCCGATGTCGGCACGGGCGACGGTTTCAATTCCGGAATTGGCAAGGAAATTTACTGCCAAGTCATTGATCGCGCCGACATAGGGCGAGGCAAAACCGATGCGGCTCGACCCGAGCGCTTGCAGGGCCTGCACCAAGGCACTGGCCGCCGTCACAGTGACCGCACCAGTGCTCTTTCTGATCCGTTCTGCCAGACCGCGGTCGAAGGCAGGGCCATGAGTCAAAGTCGCCGAGGTGCAGCCGTAAAGGATCAAATCCGGGCGCACTCCGGCGATCAGCCGCAAGGGCTCAGCGAGTGAGGCAGCGCCGAACCCAGCCATCTGCTTGTCATCCGGAATCGCATCGACGTCATAGCCGCCCAACCTGGCAAAGTGGAACGACACGCCATTGGGACGGAGCATGGCAAGGTCGGCTTCCAGATTAGTGTTAGTGAACGGTACCAGCACGCCGATACGGGCGTTGCCACGTGATGGCGTCAGCATGTCTGTTTCCCCGTCTTGCTCCAATCGCTCATCAGCCTGATTACTCGCTCCATGTCTGCCTCGCTGCCGATCGTTGCTCTCAGGCAATCGGGCAGGCCGTAGCCGCCCATGCCGCGCAGCACGATGCCTTCGGCGCGCAAGGACCGATCGGCACGGGCGGCAGCATCTGCACTCGCGAACTTCAGCAAAACAAAGTTCGCGTGGCTCTGCGGTACCTGCAACCCGAGGTCGCGCATTCTATCGGCGAACCGGTCGCGCCGCGCAGAGGTCTCCGCACACACTGTATGCATGTAGCCCTGATCACGCATGGCGGCTTCGGCTGCGGCCTGGCTGGCGATACTGACATTGTTGGAAATCAGCAACTTGCGCAGCTCACGTGCAATGCTGGATGGAAACACACCCCAACCGACACGCAGGCCGGCCAACCCATAGGCCTTGGAAAATGTGCGTAGGATGACCGTGTTTCCGCGCGCAGCAAGGTCGAACGTATGCTCGCCCGGTCCATCGGCAAATTCGCCATAAGCCTCATCGATCACCAACAGGATGTCGTCATCGAGCCCGGCCCTCAGCCTGACCAGCTCGCTACGTGCGATGCGCGTGCCGGTCGGGTTGCCGGGGTTGGCAACACAGACGATTCGTGTCGACGCATCGGCCCCGGCCAACAGGGCATCGACGCACACCGTGAAGTCCTGCTCCGGCGCGGCGGTGTAATCCGCCCCAACTGCCAACGTTGCAGACCGAAAGAATGCATAACCATATTGCGTCGACAGCACTCGGTCGCCAGGTCCGGCATAGCATTGTAGGAGGCAGGCGAACAGCTCCATCGAACCGCCCCCACACAGGATGTCGTCCGCGTGCAGCTCGTGAACATTGGAAATCGCTGTCCGAAGGCCCGTCCAGTTCGTATCAGGATAGAGCTGGCTTTTTTGCAAGGCGTCCCGACCTGCGGCGATGGCGCACGGGCTTGCCGGAAGCGAACTTTCGTTCTGAGCCAGTGAGATCAGCCGCTTGCCGGATGGCACGGACATATCGGCCAGCGCGTATGGTGCCATAGCGGCGATATGAGCGTTGGCTGTGATCATGAGTCTGCCCCTTCCCCAGCCGGCCCATGCAGACTGTCGGCGGCCCCGGCGCTGATCAACCCCTCCTTGAGGTCGCGGTCAACAAGATGCCGCGGCCTCTGCCTCGGGTCGCCAAATCCTCCGCCCCCCGGCGTTTCGAACACCATCGTTTGCCCGGCAATAACCCTGACTTCGCCTTTGCCTGAAAGGTCCGGACCTTTGTCGATGTGAATGCGGCCGGGCGCCCCGGGAAGGCCGCCGTCACGGCCGCACGCCGGATGCTTGATGCGCTCAACGGAGAGAAACACCAGGAAATCTCTGTTGTTGGCCGAAGTAATTTCGATACGCTGTCCGAGCCCGCCACGCTGACGGCCGGCACCGCCGCTGTCGCAACGCAGCTCCCGCTGTTTGATAAGCACCGGTGCGACGCTTTCGGTGATCTCGACCTGGCTGCCCCAGACACCGCTCGGAAAGGCCGTGGCGGAAAGTCCGTCACTTTCCGGCCGCGCGCCGGTGCCGCCATTATGCGCCAGTTCAAGTGCAAAGACCTCGCCGCCACGTTGAGCTACCTCCGGTGCACTGCGCAACGGCAGGTCATACATACACGATGCACCTTCCGCCGGCACCATGTCGGGCATCGCCTGACAAAGACAGCCAAAGACCAGGTCGGGTGTCAGCTGGCCGAGCATGTGCCGCATCGCCACCGGCGCCGGAGGCTGGGCGTTGAGGATGCAGCTCTCGGGCGCGATCACTGAAAACGGCGCAAGGGATCCGGCATTGTTGGGAATGTCCGGCCCGATCAGGCAGCGCAGCGCAAACACAGAATAGGCAGTCGAATAGTTCAGCGGCACATTGATGCCCTTGCTGGAATGACCGGAAGTGCCGGCAAAGTCGAGCAGGATGCCGTCTGGTTTGACCGTCAGCCGGGCGCACAGATCGATTTCGGCATCATAGCCGTCGACGGTCATTTTGCTGTCATATATGCCCGCGGGCACATCTGCGATCGCTGCCAATGTGCCACGCCTTGAGGTCTCGACTATATGCTCGGCGAGCCCATCCAGATCACTCAGACCAAAGTCCTGCATCATCTCAACGAGACGCCGCGCACCGAATTCGCAGCAGGTGATCAGCGCATAGATATCGCCCTCATTGGCAATTGGTTCGCGAGAGTTCGCCTTGATGATTTCAAGCAGCAGACTGTTGACCTCACCGCGCTCGACCAGCTTGCATGGCGGAATCAGGAGACCTTCATCGAAGATATCCGATCCTTCCGGTCCCATACCCTGTCCGCCGAGATCAGCAAGGTGCGATGTACACGACGTAAAGCCAATCACCCGGCCGTCGCGAAATGCCGGCATCATCAACAGGAAGTCATTCAGATGTCCCGAAGCAATCCACGGATCATTGGTCATGTAGATGTCGCCCGGCTGCATCTCTTGCATCGAAAAACGACCGCGCAGCGTCTTGACCGCCTCGGCCATGGTGTTGATGTGCCCGGGCGTGCCGGTCACCGCCTGTGCGAGCATTCGGCCCTGAAGATCGAAAATGCCGGCCGAGATATCACCGCATTCGCGCACAATGGGGCTGAATGCGGTACGCATCAGCGTCTGCGCCTGTTCTTCAACCACCGCCAGGAGTCGGTTCCACATCACCTGCAATCTGGTCACCTTCAAATTGCTCATGGTTCAAAGTCCTTCTCACAAAGCCGCGTCAACACCAGACTGCGGTTACCGGTCATGCTTGCGCTGAAATCTCGGCTTACCAGGGTTGTGGTTTGCGGCTCGACGATTAGGGCAGGGCCGCAGACGGAGTCTCCCGGTTGCAGGTCAGCACGATGGAACAGACCGGCCGCGACGGTTTCATCGGTTACATCGCAACGGATGTCACGAATGCTTGCCGGTGTCGGTGTGCGGCTTGCCTTCGCTTGGCTCGTCGGCGCCGGTGGTTGACAAGGGCTCGACACGCGCACCGACCAGTTCAGGACCTCGATCACCATGCCTGGCACTGCCCGGGTAAACTGGCGCCGATATTCGGCCTCAAAGTCGTTGCGTAGGCGCACAACGTCGCCTGGAATCAATTGCCGGTCGGACAGTGCAATCTCGAATTCGTGTCCCTGTCCGCGATAGCGCATGAAGGCTGTTCTTTGTCGCGTGAGGTTATCGGTTGGCGCGCCGGCTCGCACGACATTCTCTGCGTTGTCGATCAACTGATCAAACAATCGATTGATCTCATCGAGGTTTAAACTGTCCAAGGTTGCATAGAGGCTGCGCACGATCTCAAACGACACTGGTGCATAAAGAAAACCTACGGCCGAGCCTACACCGGGGTCCGGGGGCACGATGATGCGATCAACGCCGACCCGGCGGGCCACTCGGGTGGCATGCAGCGGCCCGTTGCCGCCGAACGCGATCATCGTTCGGGCGTTCAGCTCCCTGCCAGATTCAACCCCGTGCATGCGTGCTGCGTTGGCCATGTTCTCATCGACAACATCGCTGACGCCCGCCGCGGCGTCGATTGCATCGAGCCCGAGCAGATCGCCGACATCGGCCTTGAGCACGTCTTGCGCTGCCGCCTCGTTAATTCTCAATCGTCCCTCGGCAAAGCTTTCCGGTTCAATGAGGCCGAGCAAGACATCGGCGTCGGTCACCGTCGGTGCATTGCCGCCGCGGCCAAAGACGGCTGGTCCCGGCTCGCTGCCGGCGCTCTTCGGGCCGACCGCCAGGCGCCCCAGCGGGTCGACAGTGGCAATCGAGCCACCTCCGGCGCCGATCTCGACCATTTCGATGACCGGGATGCGCACCGGCATGCCACTGCCCTTAACGAAGCGATCGGCACGGGCGATTTCGAACCGCCTGGCGGTTTGCGGGCGATAGTGATCGATCATACAGAGTTTGGCTGTCGTGCCGCCCATGTCGAAGGACAGGACCTTGTCAGCGCCGCTGCATTCCGCCACACGTGCGGCCAGGATGGCGCCACCAGCTGGACCTGACTCGACCAGCCGAATTGGGAACCGGGCAGCCGTCTCAAGCGTCGTCATGCCACCGCCAGCGGTCATCATCAGGATTGGGCAGACAAGGCCCGCTGCCGCAAACCGATTTGCCAGGTTGGCGAGATAACCCGCTATCAACGGCTGCACATAGGCATTGGCAACAGTCGTGCACAGGCGGTCAAATTCGCGCGCTTCCGGGCTAACCTCGCTCGAAAGCGAAATCGCCAAGTGAGGACGGACGCCAAGCAATAGTTCACGTAACCTATGCTCATGGACCGGATTGGCATAGGCATGCAGCAGGCAGATCGCCACCGCCTCGACTGCGCAGTCGTCAAGCGCAGCGACAAGACCATCCATGCAGGTCTCATCGAGCGATTCAAGCACACCACCATTGGACGAAAGTCGTTCAGGCACGGTAAAACTGCGCGCCCGCGGCACGATCAGGTCCGGTTTCTCCAGGTTGATGTCATATTGGCTATACCGGCGCTCATAGGCGATCTCCAGGATATCGCGAAATCCCCTCGTGGTGATGCTGGCGACACGGGCTCCGCGCCGTTCGATCAGCGCATTGGTCGCCAGAGTGGTGCCGTGGATGAAACCGGAGACGTCGCTGAACAATATGCCGGCCTTGCCAATCACATGGTCCGCCCCGGCAAACGCGCCTTCGGCCGGGTTGGCGTGCGTTGTCAACGTCTTAGCGGTCGCCAAGATCTCATCGTCACCGGCGATAAGCACGATGTCTGTGAAGGTGCCGCCGATATCAACGGCGATCCGTAGCCGGTCTTGAGAGGTCATGTAAAATGAGAGCCAAATGATCGATGCTGCAACTCAGGAGAGGCGCGCCTCGAAGCAAATCCGCTGCGATCCGCGACCAGCATGCGGTAAGCCACATGCGCTCAAGCGGCTGGCACCACCAGATCGCACCGTGTCGCACGGCGGCCAATACGCCGGTTTGTTACCTGATCAGTTCTCATCGCCACCTCTTAGGCAGGATCGAGCTTGATGACCGCGGTCGATGAAGTCAAGGCCAAACCGGCCGCTATGTGCCCTGATAGCGGCGATTTCCCGGTTGATAATCTCGCCCAAATACTGTTTGGTAGGCGGCGAGGGAACAAGAGTTCAATTGCGGCACTCGAGAATCGGGATATTGTCCACAAGATGTGGCTTTTTACTGGGCGTATTGACCCGGAACGGCTAGTTTTGGAATGCGCGTTTCGGGTTATTGTGGGTTAAATGCGGTGAGCGACTGATTGTCGTTGTTGGGAGAGGCCCGAATGGTTCCAGCGGCAGCGGAGGCCCTCAGGCTTAACATCTATGTTTCGTTTTCCGGCTCGGATTTACCGTTTGCCGAGAAGGTGATTGTCGCTCTGCGAACCGATGGCAAGTTCAAGGTGACCATCGACCCCGATTCCATGATCGACGAAGAAAATTGGAAGGCTTTCGTCTATGACCTGATTTCTGATGCCGATGCCGTGGTCTTCATACTTTCACCGGAGTCGGCTGGAACCTGCACCTGGGAGGTCGAGTGTGCCCACCGCCTGTCAAAGCGCATAGTGCCCGTATTGTGCCGGCCGCCGGTTGAGATTGCCATGCCCAAACGGCTCACGGGCCTCAAGTACGTCCAATTTGGAGGCGAACAATCGTTTGCCAGGGATCTCAGCTCGCTCACCGTCTTGCTCAACAAGAACATTGGCTGGCTTCGCGAGCATACCCGACTGTTTACCCTTGCCCGCAAATGGCATGAGGCCGGACAACCGGATCAGCTGTTGTTGACCGGTGAAGAAATATTCGCGGCAAAAATGTGGACACTAGACAGACCGGAATACGCTCCCAAGCCAACCGATCTGCACTTGAAGTACATCAGTACAAGCGAAGCGGCGGACACACGACGCCAGAACGCCGCCCCCACAATGCAGGTTGAATTCCCTACATCACAGGTCCCTAAAGGAGTGGAGGAGCAAAACCCGGGTTCCAAGCGCTGGCCAAATCGTGTGTACATGGCGGTAGCCAGTGTGTTGATCATCACAGGACTGGTTGCCGGTTGGCAAACGGCGGATGCAAGACGGCAGGCTGCGGATGCCAGAAAGCAGGCGGCCGAAGCAGATCAGAAGGCTTTGACCCAACACCAGGCGGCGCAACAATCGGCTGCAGCGCTTGCCGCGCAGGATAAGCGTGCCGAAGATGGCCTGAATAAAGTCAATGCCAGCCTCTGTCGGGAAGCGAGACGAGTGACGAGTGTGCTTGGGACATCCAGTGACGACTACATCTGGGACAGCAACTACTATCTGTTTTGGACGCTCCATGAAGGGCCAATGATGGCGCTCGGGCAATTTGAGCGGACATCCTCAGCCCAAGGGCGCAGCGCGGTGGCAGAAGCCATGATCGAATTCGGCGAGGCGCTCGGCAAAGGCGACGACCCCAAGCAGGCACGAAAAAGTGGTCTGCCGCGACCAAGATTGCTGGCGCGGGCCCGCAACGTCGCTGATGCCTGCGCGAAATATGCTGACGCCAACTAGATACAAGAATCATAACTTGCCCGATCGACGTGGACCAGGGCAACGCGAAACTCTATACAGCCCAAATTCGCTAAGGATGGGACATGACAGTTCCATATTGGAAGTGGAGCGCCGCTGATCTGGCGAAAGCCATTCGTCAAGGAAGCGTGTCCAGCCAGGAGGTTGTTCAGGCACATCTGGAGCGTATTGAGACTGTCAATCCGGCGGTGAACGCCGTGACTGTCGTGCTTTCAAACGGGGCGATAAGCGCTGCAAAGGCTGCCGACGAGAAGGCAGCATCCGGTCAAACGCTGGCACGGCTGCATGGTGTGCCGATATCGATCAAGGAAAACATCGATATTGCCGGTTCCGCGACTACGCATGGGATCGCTTCTCTGCACGGGGAGATCGCGGCGACAGATGCACCGGTCATTGCACATCTGCGGCGGGCAGGGGCCATCCCAATTGCCCGAACTAACCTGCCCGACTTCGGCTTGCGCTGGCACACCGACAATGATCTGCATGGCGCAACCCGCAATCCATGGGACGCGTCACGTACGCCGGGAGGCTCGAGCGGCGGCGAAGCCGCGGCCATCGCCACAGGTATGTCACCCCTCGGCATTGGCAATGATATGGGAGGGTCGCTACGCTATCCATCCCAGTGCTGTGGTGTCACAGCGGTCAAGCCCAGCCTTGGCCGGGTGTCCCGGACAATCACCTCTATGTTCAACGATCCGCCAACGTTTTATGAACAGGTGGCGTGCGTTAACGGACCAGTGGCGCGACATGTCAGAGATCTGCGGCTGGCGCTCGACATCATGAGTCAGCCAGATCCTGCAGATCCCTGTTGGACTGCCGCGCCGCGTTTGGGCTCCTCGATGCCGGCGCCGGTCCGGGTTGCGGTCAGCGATGACCCGAGCGGTTCTGGTGGCTCCGCCACTGTTGCACAAGGCATCAGAAAGGCTGCCGACATCCTGGCGAACGCCGGCTACCAGGTCGAGCAGGTCGCCGCGCCGCACATCGCCGACTCAACCAATGTCATCCATCAGATCGCCGATACCGAAATCAAGCGCTATCTCCCGACCATACTGCCGATGATGTCCAAAGACGGCAGAACCGTTCTTGAGAGACTGGTAGGTGATGAACCCGCTGATCTGTCGCACTACACAAATGCCATTGCGCAACGGTATCGGATCGCCAGTGCGTGGAACCTTTTCATGGAACAGCATTCGCTCGTGCTCGGACCCGTGTCAGCCATGCTTCCCTTCGAAGTCGGTTATGATGTTGCGGGCCCCGAACTCCTGGAGACCTTCGTTCGCTCCATGGCGTTGACAGAAATCTGCAACTTGCTCGGCTTGCCGAGCATCGCCGTTCCCGTAGGTGTGGTAGATGGGCTGCCGCAGGCAGTGCAGTTGATCGGGCCCAGGTTCCACGAAGATTTGTGCTTTGACGCAGCCGATACTATCGAGCAGCACTGTGGTGTGATTACGCCTGTCGATCCAGTCATTTCCTAGCAATTTAGGAAAAATTGGGTTGACTCGGCTTTATAACGATAATCCCTAAGCCATTGTTTTTCATAGGTAAGTGTTGTTAACATAAAGAATTAAACGCGTTCGGATAATTCACTGGCCGAGGCGTCGTCTTAACATCGCTCAATTGCAGGGCCAGGAAGCAAGCGCCGCTGAACCGGCAGGGGAACAACGCTGCAATGTCAGCGGAAAATCCAAAGCGATTGTAAAAGTCCGGCTCGACGACCACAAACATGATGCCGTACCGACAATGCCTAGCTTGTATTATAACCTGCCTTACCAGCGAAGAACCGATGCCACAATGCTGGTATTCTGGCAGAATAGAAACGGGCGCCAGCGCTGCCGCTCGATCAGGGGACTTCGATCTCGAAAGCCCAATGTGACCGATCACCCGGCCGTCATTTTCGGCGACAAGTGACGTTACCAGGTCACGGTCCGCACGAAGCTAATCGACAAGGTCTGCTTCAGCCTGCCGGCCGAATGCGTGCGTGATCACGCGGTGGATCGATTTCCGGTCGTCCTCATTTTCTTTGCGAATATGTACGCGTTTCAGCCAGGTTAGCATTTGCTTCTATCAGATGTAGCGCAACAGCGTTTAGGATAACCTCGTAGCAGGAGCTGATGCATGTTTGTCTACCCTCGATCACGCAACAGGCCTTGTCACCTCGGTCCCTATCCGCTTGAGGCATTGCCGCGCGACGACAGCATCGCGTCGCGTGAAGCAGCAAGACTTGCCGAGCCAACCATTGAAGCGAAGTCCGGAACCGGCAAGTTGGCCGATGCGCTTGAGAGGTATCGTTCGATTTTTGCTCGCTTCGCCGACGGCGACGTCGCGCCAGGTCTCGCACCATTGCCGGATGATCTGAGCCGCCGCTCGGCCGACATCAAGGGTGGGGCCTATTTTATGGATGCCGACCAGGTCGGGATCTGCAAGTTACCTGGAGGCGCACCGCTGATCGGGGACACGCGCGAAGATCATGATCACTGCATCGTGGTGCTGGTCGCACCGGCCCGTGTTCCTGAATCGGACAATCCCGCCCATCACTGGGTACGCGATGCGGGCTGTGCGATTGCCGATACAAGGGCGGCTGAAATTGCCGTCTGCATTGCTGGACACATTCGGGCCATGGGTTTTTCAGCAAAGGCGCATATTCGCGGACACAGTGCCGTCGATATGTCCCGTTTGGCTGTTATGTCCGGGCTGGCAATTCGGACCGGTGAAGCAATTGCGAATCCCTTCCTTGACGGTGAATTCTCGCTCGCCGCGGTGAGCACGAACTACCAATTGGCAGTTGATCGGCCACTTGCCGCCCAAGCGGAAAGGGCCTGCGGTATCGCCTATTGGTGGGGCATCAACGGTGCGGTATCGGGCCGCGAGCGCAACCGGCGCGCCAGACGTGCCAGTCACCTAAGCCGCTATCCGATGGAGACTGTCAGGCGTAATGACCGGCCGACAACCCTTATCCTTGGCGATGAAGTGCCGCGTGTCCCGAAGCGAGCCGCCTTCTTCCAGCGCGCTTTGCACGGCGATCTTGGTGAGAAGTCGAAGCGCGAGCGCAGCCGCTTCGCCTTCAAGACGCCGTTTGCCCACAGTCTTTTGGGGGTTATTCGGGCAATGGTGCCGCACCAGGACGGCGAACTCGGTCAATCGGATTGGGCAGACTTACAGGATCCCGCGACAAATGCACGTGCCATCAAATCCCTCTCCTATGCGCTCGGATCTGATCTCACC